>JASFQO010000287.1:0-4511 GCA_050115405.1 Bacillota bacterium | reverse complement strand
ATTGATGTCTTTAAGGAGGAATAACAATTCGGAAAGGAAAACCGTCGTGGAGGCCGACAAAAATTGTTTTGTTCGGCTCCTATGCATATGGAGTTCCCAAGAACGATTCCGATGTCGACTTATTGGTGATCTTACCTTTTCAAGGAAAACCCTTTCGAAAATCATTGGAGATGTTAAATAAAGTAGAACCTAAATTCGCGGTGGACCTGATTGCTCGTAATCCGGACGATGCGGCAAAAAGGTATGCTGAAGGAGATCCGTTAATACGGGAGGCCTTAGATAAAGGAAAGGTGCTTTATGAACACTATAATTAAAGAAAAGACCGAGGGAGGAGCGGAGATATCGAGCACCGGAGCGACCGAGTGACAACGCAATGTGCGGCTTTTCACGGCGCATCAGCCAATCCGGCAAATCCCCCTTACCTCCCTCAAATTTAAAAAATCTTTTTCTTTATTCCATTTTTTATAAGCGCAACTTGATGACATTGTCCTCACACCTCGTGCCCCGCACTTCCACTAACCACTAACCATTACTTCCAACTTGCCCGGTTCAACGCGGTGATAATCGCCTTGATGGAAGCGACGCTGATGTCGTCGTCCATTCCGGCGCCGAAGAAGGTATGGCCGTCGGAGTCTTGGATTTGGACATACGCCAGGGCTTTGGAGTCGGAACCGGCGGACACGGCTTGCTCGTCGTAGGAGACAAAGCGAAAATTTGTGACGCCGGCCGCGCGGAGCGCTTTGAAGAAGGCGTCGATGGGACCGTTGCCCTGACTGCCGATGACGATTTCCTGATCATTAAAGCGGAGTTTCCCCCGAAAAGAGACCAGCGCCCGCCCGTCTTCCTCCAACTCGTGCGCAAAATGGTACGATTTTAAGGCATAAGGGGCGGTGCTATCCAGGTATTCGGCCTTAAAAAGTTGATAGACCCGGTTGGCGGATAACTCGGTGCCGGCCTGGTCACAGGCGGCCTTGACGATGGCGCCGAATTCCGGATGCATGGCTTTGGGCAGATTGTAACCGAAAACCGTCTGTAAAATATAGGCGGCGCCGCCTTTGCCAGACTGACTATTAATCCGGATGATGGGTTCATACTCCCGGCCAACGTCCGCCGGATCGATTGGCAAATAGGGGACTTCCCAATATTGCGTGCCGGAAGTGCGCATGTACTCCATTCCTTTATTGATCGCATCCTGATGCGAACCGGAAAAGGCGGTGAAAACCAGGTCTCCAGCATAGGGATGGCGGTAGGAGACATTCATTTTGGTTACCTTTTCATACATTTCCCGAATGGCGCGAATATTGCTGAAATCCAAGCCGGGGTCGATTCCCTGGGTTAACAGGTTCAACGCCAAAGTGACGATGTCGACATTGCCGGTCCGTTCGCCATTGCCGAAGAGCGAGCCTTCGACCCGTTCGGCCCCGGCCAACAGGCCGAGTTCGGTGGCGGCCACGCCGGTGCCCCGATCGTTGTGGGGGTGCAGGCTGATGATGGCTGCTTCCCGGTGGGGCAAATGTTTGCAAAAGTATTCAATCTGGTCGGCATAACCGTTGGGAGTGCTGCCTTCCACCGTAGCCGGCAGGTTCAGGATGATTTTGCGTTCAGGGGTCGCCCCTAAGACCTCCATCACCCGGGCGCAGATTTCCACGGCAAAATCCATTTCCGTCCCGGAGAAACTTTCCGGCGAATATTCATAACGCAGCTCTGTATGGGGGTCGGCTTTTTGGGCCAAATCCGCAATCAGCCGCGCCCCGGTCACGGCGATGGCGATGATCCCGGCCATATCTTTTTTAAAGACCACCTTGCGTTGCAAGGTCGAAGTGGAATTATAAAGATGGATGATTACGTTTTTGGCGCCGCGGATCGCCTCGAAAGTCTTGGCAATCAAATGTTCGCGCGCCTGTACCAATACCTGGACGGTGACATCGTCTGGAATATGGTTGCCTTCGATGAGCGTCCGGATAATTTCATATTCCGTCGCCGAGGAGGAAGGAAACCCGACTTCGATTTCTTTAAAACCAATAGCCACCAGCGTCTGAAACATGAGAAGCTTTTCTTCCAGATTCATCGGGTCGATTAAAGCTTGGTTGCCGTCGCGCAGGTCGACACTGCACCAAAGCGGCGCTTTGGCAATTGTTTTGTTCGGCCATTCCCGATTTTGAATCGGGACCCCCGCAAACGGTCGGTACTTTTGATATAACTGTTTCACCGTTCATCCACTCCTTTAAATATGGTTGATCTCCAAAACTCATGACCAAATCGGTCACAAAAAATCCCCGCCCCCTATTGACAATAAGGGGCGAGGAGTAATTCCCCGCGGTACCACCCTAATTCGATTGCTGACGCAATCCTTAAAAACAGCCTCCAACAAGGCGTTGGCCGGTAACGGGGCCAAAACGTCCCGCTCTACGCTTTCAAAACGTCATTTACGTTTTTCATTCACCGGGTATGCTTGGCGCCAAGCGCCGGCATGAACATTACGGTGAAACAGATCGAACGGGCGACTCCGGGATGAGCTATCCACGCAAGGCTTCGCGCCGGTTCTCACCAACCACCGGCTCTCTTCCGCCTCGTCCTTGCGCCTTATTCCCTTCAACGTCTTTGGGGTTTCGCGAATATTTGATTAATACTAATATACAAAAAAGGACAACCATTTGTCAAATGTTTTTTTAAAAATTATGAGGAATCATATTGTTCAGGGTTGCTTGCCGATATAGGCCAAAATGCCGCCGTCAACGTAAAGAATATGACCGTTGACAAAGTTGGAGGCGTCGGAAGCCAAAAAGACCGCCGGTCCCACCAGGTCGTCGGTGGTTCCCCAACGGCCGGCCGGAGTCTTGGAAATGATGAAGTTGTTGAAAGGATGTCCTTCCGCGCGTAACGGCGCCGTCTGCGGGGTTTCGATATAGCCGGGCCCGAGGCCGTTGCATTGAATGTTAAAAGCGCCATATTCGGAACAGATGTTTTTGGTCAGCATCTTCAGGCCCCCCTTGGCGGCGGCGTAGGCGGACACGGTCTCGCGTCCCAACTCGCTCATCATCGAGCAGATGTTGATGATTTTCCCGTGACCCTTCTTCATCATGCCGGGAATGACCGCCTTGGCGACAATAAACGGCGCATTCAAATCAATATCGACCACCCGGCGGAATTCTTCGACACTCATTTCACACATGGGAATCCGTTTAATAGTCCCGGCGTTGTTCACCAAAATATCAATGGTCCCGACTTCTTGCTCGATCCGCCGTACCGTCGCGTTGACTGCTTCCGCATCGGTAACGTCGCAGACATATCCTGTGGCGTTGACGCCCGCTTCACGAAAAGCCGCGAGCCCCTGATCAACCTTTTCTTGCTGATAGTGGTTGAAGACGATGGTGGCGCCGGCGGCGGCAAAGCCTTTGGCGATCGCGAAGCCAATCCCATGATAAGCCCCGGTGACGAAGGCAATTTTTCCTTCCAATGAAAAGTTTTTTAAGCAATCCACATGAATCCTCCCCTGATTGGTAATATTTTTAGCGTAAGTCGTCGAAAGCGACCGGGTCCATATCGGAGAATACCTGGTTTTCGCCGACCATACCCCAGATAAAGGTGTAGTTTTTCGTCCCCACTCCGGCATGAATCGACCAACTGGGGGAGATGACCGCTTCTTCATTGCGCATTACAATATGGCGGGTTTCGCCGGGCTCGCCCATCAAGTGAAAGACGGCGGCGTCGGCTTCCATATTAAAATAAAGATAAACTTCCATCCGGCGGTCATGGGTATGGCAGGGCATGGTATTCCAGACGCTGCCCGGTTCCAAAATGGTCATGCCCATTACCAATTGGCAACTGGGCACGCCTTGGGGATGGATGTATTTGTAGATGGTGCGTTCATTGCATTCCAGTTTCGAGCCCAACCGGTTCGGTTCGGCTTTGCTGATTTCAATTTTAACAGTCGGGTAAGTATGGTGGGCCGGAGCGCTGTTTAAGTAAAATTTGGCGGGCTTGTCCGGATTTTCGCTGGCGAAACGGATTTCTTTAGCGCCCTTGCCGATATACAGACCGTCCCTCGTATCGAGCGTATAATCGGCTCCGTCAACAGTTACCGTGCCTTTGGGACCGATGTTGATCACGCCCATTTCGCGGCGTTCCAGGAAATATTGGGCCCGCAGTTCCCGACCGGCTTCGAGGACGGTCGGTCGGACCGGCGCGACGCTTCCGAAAATAATCCGGTCGACGTGGCTGTAAATCAGTTTGGTCTCGCCCGGTTGAAACAGTTTTTGAACCAGAAAGTCGGAACGTAACCGTCCCGTATCATAAGTTTTGACATCTTGGGGATGGGCTGCGCAGCGTAGTTCCATCAGAATTCCTCCTCGTCTAATGGTTTTAAAAAGAAATTTTGGTATTATTAGTAATAAATTTTATAAAAACATTTCATATTAATGATATGCTTCATGACGAAAAATGTCAAGAAATGGTTGCTTTTATGGCTTTTAGATAAAATGAAATTCGGGACTTTTTCGGGATGGCTGTGG
>JASFQO010000286.1:0-4524 GCA_050115405.1 Bacillota bacterium | reverse complement strand
CTACCAAAATCATGTAAAATTTTTGAATTGTCAAGCAATAGATTTATCCGGGGAACGTGTAATCTTTCTGTTATATATCAAGTTAATAATTTGAAAACTGGCTTGCATATTTTGAAAATTAATGTTAAGATTGTAGAAGGCAAAAACGACGATTTGACAGATATCTAACATGAAAGGGGTTTGGTAAAGATGGAGAGAGAACTCAATAACCAGGATTCTCTGGAAAGCCTTTATGGCTGTAATGTTTTTAATGAAGCGACGATGCGGGCCAGATTGCCAAAGAACATTTACAAAACTTTGAAAAAAACAATCGACGAAGGGCTTCCTTTGGAACCTTCCGTTGCCGATGTTGTCGCCAACGCCATGAAAGATTGGGCAATTGAAAAAGGCGCTACGCATTATACGCACTGGTTTCAACCGCTGACCGGGATTACCGCTGAAAAACATGACGCTTTCATTTCTCCGACTGCGGATGGCCGGATTATGATGGAGTTCTCCGGTAAAGAATTAATCAAGGGAGAACCGGATGCTTCTTCGTTTCCGTCGGGCGGGTTGCGAGCCACCTTTGAAGCGCGGGGTTATACAGCATGGGATTGTACTTCTCCGGCTTTTTATAAAGATAATTCCCTCTATATTCCCACCGCTTTTTGTTCGTATACCGGCGAAGCGCTGGACAAAAAAACCCCACTGTTACGTTCGATGGAAGCGCTTTCAAAACAGGCGGTGCGGATCTTGCACTTGTTGGGCAACAACCGGGTAAAAAAAGTAACGACCACCGTTGGTCCGGAACAAGAATATTTCTTGATTGACAAGAAATATTATGATGAACGCAAGGATCTAATTTTGACCGGCAGAACGCTGTTTGGCGCCAAACCCCCCAAAGGACAGGAAATGGAGGACCACTATTTTGGAATCTTAAAAGAGCGGATCTCCAACTTTATGAAGGAAGTTGACAAGGAATTGTGGGAATTGGGCGTGTCCGCCAAGACCAAACATAATGAGGTGGCCCCGGCGCAGCATGAAATCGCCCTTGTTTATTCAACAACCAACATTGCCACCGATCATAATCAATTGGTAATGGAAACTTTACGCAAGGTAGCTCACAGGCAGGGATTGGTCTGTCTGCTCCATGAAAAACCATTCGCGGGAGTCAATGGTTCCGGGAAACACAACAACTGGTCAATGAGCACCGATGACGGCCAAAATTTATTGGAACCCGGTTCCACTCCGCATGAAAACGCTCAATTTTTACTGTTCCTGGCGGCGGTGATTCAAGCGGTGGATGAATATCCCGATGTGTTACGGGTGTCGTCGGCCAATCCCGGTAATGACCATCGTTTGGGCGCGAATGAAGCGCCTCCGGCGATTATCTCGATTTTCCTGGGCGAACAATTGACCGATATTTTGCAGCAAATGGAAAACGGCGGCGCGACTTCTTCGAAAAACGGCGGCGTCATGAAGATCGGGGTCAATGCTTTGCCGACGTTCCCGAAAGATAGCACCGACCGTAACCGGACTTCGCCATTCGCCTTTACCGGAAATAAGTTTGAATTCCGGATGGTGCCGTCGTCATTGTCGATTGGTGGTCCCAATACGGTTTTAAATACGATCGTCGCCGAGATGTTGTCACGGGTGGCCGAACGTTTGGAAAATACCGGCGATATCAATGTTGAAGTACAAAAATATGTTCAGGAAGTAGTTAAAAATCACAAACGGGTTATTTTCAACGGCAACAACTATACGGATGAATGGGTGGCTGAAGCCGAAAAACGCGGACTCCCGAATATTACATCGACGGTCGCCGCGATTCCGGCGCTGATTGCCGAAAAGAATGTGCAATTGTATGAAAAACATGGCGTCTACAGTCGGGCGGAATTGCATTCTCGTTATGAAATTATGCTTGAGGCTTATGTCAAAACGATCAATATCGAAGCTTTGACAATGTTGGATATGGCTAAGCGGCAGATTTTGCCGGCGGTAATTAATTATATGGGTACGGTCGCCGCAGCGATTAATAAAGTGAAGGCCGCGGCTCCGGCGACGGATCTTGCGGCGCAAACAGCCTTGTTACAGGAATTATCTCAAACGCTTAATTCGTTTAAGACTAATATTGGGGTTCTGGAAACGGCATTGGTGGGCGCTGAAGCCACGGCGGATGATCCTTTCAAGCACGCCGAATATTATCGCGATGTGATTTTTATCGCTATGGGCAAACTTCGGATCGACGGCGATCAACTGGAAACTATGGTGGATGCCAAAGCGTGGCCGATTCCGACCTATGCCGATATGCTGTTTAATGTTTAGGACCCTATTGTATATCAAATATTAAACCCGGGTAACCTCCCGGGTTTTTTAAATTTTAAGGGTAAGCATTGCCAAAATGTCATAAGTTAGATATAATTGTTGAGATACTAAATTGGCTATTTAAGCTCAGGTTGATTGTTATTTTTGAATAATTTCAGGAAACTTCGCATATACTATTCTTCTTAAAATGGATTTTTAGCAAACTTCTTTTATAGTTCATTAATTCATTCGCTGCCTTTGACTTAGCGGCTTAGTGAGGAGATAATTATGCGAATAGATTGATATTGAATGTGCAATTTATGGGGCTTACAAGGAGGAATAATGAAACAAGTTGGGATAAGTTCGATCGGAGCGGCGGCGCCGGACAAGATATTAACAAACTTTGATTTGGAAAAAATGATTGATACTTCGGATGAGTGGATTGTCACCCGGACCGGAATCAGGGAACGGCGTGTTTTGGCTCCGGATGATAAATTGCTGGATTTATTGACCGACGCGTCGCGGACTGCATGCAGTAAAGCCAACGTTGATGCTGCCAAACTCGATTTTGTGATTACATCGACTCTGTCGCCGGACCGGATTTGTCCGGCGCAAGCTTGTGAAGTCGCCCACGACCTTCAGGTGCGGCAACCATTTTGTTTTGACTTAAATATCGCCTGCTCCGGATTTTTATACGGTCTGGCCTTGGCGGAAAGTTTGCTGAAAACCCGGGATATCAGTTGCGGACTGGTGACTTCCGGGGAACAAATGACGCGAATGACGAATTATCAAGATCGGACCAGTTGTATTATTTTTGGGGACGGGGCGGCGGCGGCAGTGGTTACCAATGATCAACCGCAACATTTAATCTTGAGTTCGGAAATGGGCGCCGATCCTTCAATGGCCGGCGAAGTCGTCATCGGAGGGATCAAGGATTTAACCGACGGTCGCAGCGAGGATTTTTATTTCCGGCAAAACGGGAAAGTTGTTTTCAAATTTGCGGTAAGTAAGATTAAGGAAATGTACGAAACTGTCCCGGCTAAGGTCGGACTGCGGCCGGAACAGGTCAAGTATATCATTCCGCACCAGGCCAACAGCAGGATTATTGACGCCGCTGCCAAAGAGATCACCGCCCAAACTTCGACCGAGTTTCTGACCAATCTGGACCGTTATGGAAATACTTCCTCGGCTTCGATTGGGTTGATGCTTAATGAATCCTGGGATCGGTTTCAAAAAGGGGATTATATTTTATTGATCGGCTTCGGCGGAGGTTTGGCGTGGAGCGCGGTTTTGCTGCAATGGTAAATTCCTGATTTTTTATTAAACCAACTTTCTGAAATGCCGATAATAGGACTAAAGGAAGGGTGGTTTCACAAATGATGCAGCTTTTAGTAATGGCGATAGTTATTGGATTGGCATTGTTTTTAGTTTGGCATAGCCGGCGGGAACATAGTTTTTATCGCGAATTGTATGAATTGGAGGAAGCCTTTGAAGGCGGGTTGGATTTTAGTCAACTAGCCAAACGGATTTTGGCGCAAGTTATCCGGAAAACGACGGCGTCCGGGGGAATTTTGTATTGGTTTGACGAAGCGCAAAAGGAATTTAAACTTAAAACTTTAGTGGGAATTACGACTGCCGAAATCAATCGCGTGACTGCGGTATTGCGCGAACCCCATGGAATCCTGGAGCAGGGGCGAATTACTTCCGATAGTTATCTGGTCCGCGACCTCGGCAAGGCGCAGCGTCTGTCCAAGCCTGACTACCTGGAGCACTTGAGTGATTTTGGCCGTAGTATCATGGTGATCTCATTAGCGAGTCGGAAAATCCCCCGGGGATTGATGGTGCTTTTTAGGGCTAAAGAAAATTTCAATGCCCGCTATTTGTCGATGCTGAAGGTCTTTGCTGCCCGGGCGGCGGTTAATCTGGATAATGCCCGGCTCTACCAGTTGACCAAGGAGACGGCCATGGAGAATACCCGGTTGTATTTGAATATTTCCAAGTTATATAAGCAAGCTACTCTTGATGAGTTGACCGGATTATATAATCGGAACTTCTTTATGCAAAGGATTAAAGAAGAAGTTAAAAAAGCCTGGCGACTGAAGCAACCGTTAGCCTTGCTCTTTATTGATCTGGATTATTTTAAAAGAATCAACGACCAATTTGGTCATCAAGTAGGCGACCAGTTATTATTGGAGTTTGGTAATTTTTTAAAAACATTGATCCGGGAATATGACGTCCCCT
>JASFQO010000285.1:0-4526 GCA_050115405.1 Bacillota bacterium | reverse complement strand
ATCCATGTTTTTTCGCAACTTTTTTCAAGTACGTGCCTACCGGGCCATCCAACATTGCATGGGCTTCTTTATAATTGTTTAAAATAAATGCGGCATGTGTCGCCGCACACTCCGGCAAGACATTGGTCATTGAACCGGCGCCAGCCATTTTAAACTCCAGCGCTCCACCTTGAACGGCTTCCACCATTTCCTGGGCGGAACCTAAAACCTCATCTGAGTAGATATCAATTTTCACCCGACCTTTCGATTCTTTTTCCACATATTTTTTGAAAGCTTGAGCAGCTACGTCTCTAACCGATCCCTTCGAAGTACAAAAACCCATTCGCCAATGATAAGTCTTGGTTTTGGCGTCCGTTACAGAAATTGTCGAGACAAACAGCAACGAAACAATTACCCAAAAGACTATTTTCTTCAAATTTTTCAACTCCTAAATTTTAATTTCAGCATGTTTAAAAAACTTTTTCATGAATAAAAAACCAGTTTTCTCTCCCACCACCTTTCTTTTAAATCGGTTTTATCATTTAGCTTTAATCATCATCTCCTTTAATTTAATCGGTTTCATATTAAGGTTCCTTTTCTGTTCGCTTTATCAACCCTGCTGCATAAAATTGTTAGTGAACCACGAACTTATCTTTTTCACTTACAAATAGCCGGCTTTTTTCGCAATCATCACTGCGCCTTTAATACTCAACATGTCCACTTCGGTTTTTTCAAAAATAACTTTCGCGGCGTCAATAAATTGCCTCCGAATATACCATGGTTCTTCCAATAATACTTCCATAAACCGAGGCATCATTAAAGTCCGTAAAAAGCCGGCATGAAGCACCGCTTCATACGCAACGTCACTTACCGACGGCTCAAAAAAATCATCAACCACAATTCCGTCAGGACTGGCAATTGATTTCCCCATAAAATTCACCCCTACCTGCTTGGCCCCTTTATAAATTACATCGGCAACGCCATTAAAAATGTAAACCCGGGAATTAGTGGTGCCGCAGTAAATTATTGTAAAATACAATCAAATTTTTGGTCTTTTAAGCCATCATCTCGTAGTCGGAAAATTCCATAATTAATTCAGTCTTCTTTTACATTTTTTTATAAAATTTTCAAAGATTTCCCTTATAATACGCCCATCTTAATTAACTCTTCCCGAATTGCCTCTTTCTCAGCATCTGTCGCCGGAATAAACGGCGCCCGCGGATAAGATTCTAAGATCCCGCGCGCCTCCAGCATCGCATAAATCGCCAGTTGCGTCGATTTTGCCAGATACATGATATCCCGCATCTTATTTACTTCAAACTGGGTTTGCCGGCACGCCTCATAATCGCCGGCCATACCTTCCCGGTACATTTTTTGACAAATCTCCGGAAAAGCATTGGCCAACCCGGGGATAAACGCTTCCGTCCCCAAAGCCCGGGCTGAAAGCCACATCGCTTCCGTCCCTAAAACCACATCAAAGTTTTCATCCTTTAACACTCGATGATAGGTCGCATGAGTCAAAATATCAAAGGTAGCGTCTTTAACCCCCTTCACCCCCAGGGCTTTCAGCCTTTTTAATACGTTTAAACTCATCGGATATCCCTGAAATTTCGGGTTGTTATAGACATAAACCGGAATGTTGACGCTCTTCACGAGGTCTTCAAAAAAATAACAAATACTGTCTTCATTATGAGTAAAATAATATGGCCCCACGGCGGCAATAGCATCCGCGCCGGCAGCTTCGGCATGTTTGGCCAATTCGACCGTCTCCCGGTTATTGGTAGTACCTACCATCGCTATTACAGGTATTTGCCCCCCAGCCGTCTTTACCGCTATTTCAGTAACCTCTTTACGTTCCTCCAAACTCATCATGGCGCCGGAACCGTACGAGCCGGTAATAAAAATTCCGTCAACCTTGTCCTTCAGAAATGAGACCAAAGTCTGTAGCCCTTCATAATCGACTTGCCCGTCTTCAGTGAACGGAGTAAGCATCGGGGGATTGACCCCTTTCATTTTGAACATAACGTTGCCTCCATAAATTAGTTTCATTATTTAAAACTTAGTTTTATTTTTAGCTTACAGCTGAATAATTCTCTGCCGTTATTATTTATCCTGCTTTACAAATTTAATTTATTAAAAGTTAGTTTTAAATAGTAAAACTACCGTTGGCATTCCGCTTAAAGTGACCGACAAAATGAATCCGCCTCTGCCGTTGACCGGCAAAACCAAACTTTGCTTGGCGTGCTTAACTTTAAAACTCACTTCATAATGTACCCCATCTCCCTGGCAATTTCATCGCGGACATCCTGGATAAGCCGTGCCTTTTGGACAATCGTGTGATCATCGGGGTACTCCATAATCACCCCGGTCATACTGATAGCGGCTTCAATCTGATTATCCCGGTTCAAAATCGGTACGCCGACGCAACGAATATGCTTCTCATGTTCCGAATTATCAAGCGCATAACCGCGTTCCCTAATCTGCTGCAATTCCTGAAACAAACCGTCCAGGGTGGTAATCGTGTTGGGAGTGTAACGGGTCATCCCATGCTTATTGATGATCATTTCCACCAGTGAACGATCGGAATAGGCCAACAGCGTCTTGCCTTGACCGGTGCAATGGGCCGGAACAATTCCGCCGACCCGCGAGACCATCATGACATTATTCGGCGCGTCGAATTTATCAATAATGACCACTTCAAGCCCATCCAAAATTCCCAGATGTACCGTGAGGTTGTTCTGTTGCGACAATTCTTTCAAATACGGAGATGCCGCTTTTTTTAGTTTATTAGCCTGTGATACCCGGTTACCCAAGATAAACATACTCATGCCCAGTTCATACCGGCCATGTTTATCGCGGGCCAGGTATTTATTTTGTTCCAAAGTATATAACACGCGAAACAAAGTCGATTTGTTATACTTCAAAACATCTAAAATCTCGGTAAAAGAAAGCCGTTCATGTTCCCTGAAGAGGTTCAACACATTAATCGCCCGCTGAATCGTTGAGGCGTTATACTTATCTAATTTCAAATTTTCCATCGGTACCCCCAAAGTATCTTAAATTTAAAAATGTGGAGTGTAAATTGTCCTAATTAAGAATATCAAAGAACTCCTTTTTTTTCAAATAAAATTAGTGAAATTTAAATAACCGACAAACGCCAGATACAAATGGATTAGTTTTATTAAATAAAACTAAGTCTTATTTAATAATTAAAATAGTAATTCTTTCCAACTACTAGTTCTTCCTGCCTGATTATTTGTTTTTTAAACTTGTTTTCAAATAGTAAAATCAAAAAAATCAGGGATGGTTAGAGAATTCAATTCAAGAACCGTCCCTGATTTTCCTAAATCATTAACGCCAGCAGCGGAATGGTGACCATCGACAACATTGTACTGATAAAGACCAGTCGCGAGGCAAACAAGGCGTCGCCGCCGTTTTGCTCCGCCAAAGGGGTAGTTAACGTGGCGACCGGCATGGCCACGGCCAACACCGAGACTCCCAGTACCACTCCATTGATCCCTAACAACCGCAAACAAACTAAAGTCAATAACGGCATTGCCACTAACCGGACGGCGCTGCCGTAATAAACGCTCCACCCGGAAAAAAGGTCCGCCGGCTTTAACTCCGCCAAAAATGAACCCACAATAATCATGGCCAGCGGAGTAGTCATCCCGCCAATCATTTCCAAGGTGAGCTTTAGCGGCGTCGGCAATTTAACCGAAAAAAGAAATAATAGCAGGCCGAGAAAAATCGCAACTACGGCGGGGTTTAACAAGGCATGTTTCAAAGACTCCCGGTCGGCTTTTCCGGTAAAAATAAACACCCCGTACGTCCAGACAAAAATGTTAAAAGCAACTATATAAATTGAGGTCAAAAAAATCCCCTGTTCGCCATAGAAGCCTCCGATTACCGGATAGCCGACAAAGGCGCAGTTCGTAAAGATGGCGCTAAAACGGAGCACCCTTCCGGTAGCGTCGGGCATCCGTAAAAACAAAAGCTTTCCAATAAAAATCGTCGCCAAATTCGTAACGACAGCAATGAGGAAAACTGTTCCCGCCTCGGCCAACATCCGCCCGGAAAAAGAAAATTGAAAAGCGGACAGGGCAATAAACGGAGCGGCGAAATTGATTAAGAGTTTATTCATACATTTAACCATCTCAGCATCCAAAGCCTTGACCCTGCGGGCGATAAAGCCGACCATCATCAGCAAAAATAACGTTATTACCTGAGAAAAAATATTGTTGTCCATTATTAAATCCTTTTTTTTTAAAAAAAATCCCATTGATCAGGATACAACCAAAATTTAGAATAGTCAAATTAACAATTTGCAAATTCGTAAAATTCAGGGACGATTCGCTTGAAGTAAATTCTCTGATTCACTTCAAAAATAATTTTTCGGGAATATTACAAGAAGCTCAACATGACTTCACCAGTCATGTTGAGCTTTGGCTCAAAACTTCCGATTTTCCCCGAACCGAACCTGAATTTCCCGTTTAAAGTCTGGTCATAAACTCAAAAATTTGGTCGTTGGCTCCCGGATATCTTTC
>JASFQO010000284.1:0-4527 GCA_050115405.1 Bacillota bacterium | reverse complement strand
ATGGTGGAAAACCTTCTATCGATGGGTTTTGAGGTGGAAGCAGTCGCTAAAGCCGCTAAGTTGCCCGTAGAGAAAATCCTGGAATTGCAAAAGCAGCTATTGCATTAAACAAAGACACGCAATACGGCAACTGTAGCCGACTCAGCCGGACGCCACTTTGGACTTATTTTTTTCATTCCGTAATTCGATCTTGACGGAAGGAGATCACCCCGGCAAATAAGGCTATCCCGGCGCAACCGACCGCGGCAAGATAGACTCCGGAGTTTACAAAATGCCCCATACTGTCCCATACACGTTACACTAGAATAATGCGTTCTTCAATGGGAAGATCCAAAGCCTGCTTGGTCACATTTAATAACATACTCATTTCTTAATCACCTCCAGCAAGGCGCAATTTCTCCGTCTCATCCATCGTCAGATAGTCCAATTTCCGGGCCGCCAATTGAATGCCGGCTGACTTGAAATCATCTCTGATCTTGCCATGTAAGACCGGTGGTTTTCTTTAGACAAAAAAGCTCAACATGACTAGCAAAGTCATGTTGAGCGGAAAGCCGGCGCCTGACGGCGAGGCTCTCACTTTACTGGCAAAACTCGCGGACGAACGGCTATTATCTAATTGGCGGCCCTATTACACCAGATCGGCGGCGATTTTCACAACCACTTTCCGCACCTGGGGCTGGTCGCCGTAAAGACAGCAGGGCCGGTGGACTTCATCCGGAAAGAAGACGGCGTAACTGCCGGGAGTTAAATACAGTTCCGATTCATCCTTGACAGTTTTATAAAAGATAACATCCTTCTCGTCCAACAAATCCTCCCCGACTTCATTGGCGGCGTCAGGCAGGACAAACCCAATCAATTCCCTGCCGGCGATCAAAAACTGGATGTCAATCATCCGGGCGTGGGCTTCCGCTTTGCGCTCCGCCTTGGGCGAAGTCTGCTGCTCCTGGACCAAGGCAAAAAGCTGATCGCCCTCAATCTCATATTTACCGTTCGCCATTTGGGAAAAATCCGTGTTTTTCAAGTATTCCAACCCTTTTACAAGCGCCGGCGGCAATACTTTGCGGTCGCGCTCCAAATTGTCGATGTGTCCGAAAAACATTTCGTCATACCTCCTTTTTATTAGTGCGCATAGTAATTGATTAAACTGCCCGCTAAAATAATGGCGCGTTCATCCGGGGAAAGGTTCGCCAGTTTCAGCCGGATCGTACTCCTCCGGCCCGCGACGTCCACCACCGTGGCGGTTACCGTTTCCGCCCCGGTTTGGACCGCCTGCCGGATTCCCGGGATAAAAATGACGCTATTTAAGGTAATTTTAGGCGCCTCCGCCGCCTCAATCGTGAACGGCAACATCCCCCAGTTGATTAAGTTACTGCGATAGCGTTTGGTCGCATATTCGACGGCCAGGTTCGCCCAGCCACCCAGGACCTTCTGACAGGAAGCGGCCTGTTCCCGGGCGGAACCGTCGCCCGGCCGCATCGCGAAAATCACACTCCCGATTCCGGTAGTCGCCGCCATCCTGTCCGGCGCGACGGCGCCGGTTACGGCCAACAGTTGCCGCAATTCATCCGAAGCCCCGCCAAATCCCGCCGGCAATAGTCTTTGGCGTTCCTGCTCCAACTGTTGGACCCGCTTCGCCCGTCCCACATACTCCGGCTCTTTGCGCGACAGGGTGAATTCCGCCAGTTTCAAGGGATTCGACCGGTATGAAGAAGTTTCCCCGGACGGAATTAATTCGTCGGTCGTGGTTACCGGGTCGTGAATCACCGCCACCACCGCCAGCAGCAGGTTTTCGGTCAAGGCGCTCAGCGCCGGCCAGTCGACAATATTGGGACCGAACTTCAAGGGGATTTCCGGCTGCGGTTTGTCCACTCCGTAATAGACACGATGGTCGTAAACTTTTTTATTAAAGGTGTAAGCCACCCGGGAGACCGTCTTCGGCAGCGCGGTCGCCGGGGTTAAATAACCGCCGTTAACCGCCGTGGCGGCAATCGAACGGGCGTCCATCAAGGCTACCGAAGCCACCTGGCCACCGGCCGGCTTCGACCCTTCCCGATTGGGGAAATTCCGGGTGGTATGCCGGATACTTAAACCCGCATTGGCCGGGACATCACCCGCGCCAAAACACGGCCCGCAAAAAGCGGTCCGCCAGATCGCACCGGCAGTCATCAAGCGGGCGGCCACGCCGGTATTTACCAATTGCAAATTAATCGGCTGACTGGCCGGATAGATACTTAACGCAAATTCACCGGCGCCTAACGAAGCGTTGCCGATAATATCCGCCACCTCCACCAGGTTTTCAAAGGTCCCGCCCGAACAGCCGGCGACCACTCCCTGGTCGACCCGCAAACGTCCGTTAACCAATTTATTGGTCAGTTTGTATTCCAACTTAGGATTATCCAATTGCCGCCGCGCCTCATCCTCGGTCAACCGTAGTATTTCCGCGGCATTGGCGTTAAACTCGTTAATGGTATAAACGTTGCTGGGATGGAACGGCAAGGCGATCATCGCTTCCACTTTGCTTAAATTGACTTTCACCAGTCCGTCATAGTAGCTGACCGGGCCCGGTTCCAACTGTAAGTAAGCCTCCGCCCGGCCATGGATCCGGTAATACTCCGCTACCTTGGCGTCGGTACGCCAAATCGAACTTAAGCAGGTAGTTTCCGTAGTCATCACATCGATCCCGTTGCGATAGTCGACACTCAAGTTCTCCACCCCGGGACCCACAAACTCCATCACTTTGTTTTTAACAAACCCATTGGCGAAGACCGCTTTGATGATGGCCAGCGCCACGTCTTGCGGCCCGACTCCCGGCATCGGCCGGCCCTCCAAATAAACCGCGACCACCCCCGGATAAACGAGGTCATAGGTACGGCCCAACAATTGCTTGACCAACTCCGGGCCGCCTTCGCCAACGCCCATGGTTCCCAAGGGGCCATAGCGGGTATGACTGTCAGAACCTAACAACATTTTCCCACAGCCGGTCATCATCTCGCGCATATATTGGTGAATCACCGCTTGATGGGCCGGAACAAAAATACCGCCGTATTTCTGGGCGGCCGATAATCCGAAAACATGGTCGTCTTCGTTGATCGTCCCGCCCACCGCACAGAGACTGTTATGACAATTGGTCAGGACGTACGGGACCGGAAACTCCCGCAGGCCGCTGGCCCGCGCCGTCTGGATAATGCCAACATAGGTGATGTCATGCGAAGCCAGAGCGTCAAATTTAATTTTTAAATTACGCGGGTCGGACGTCGTGTTATGTTTCGCCAAAATCCGGCCGGTAATGGTATTGGCCCGGGCTTTCTCCCGGTCCAGGTCAGACAGATCGACTTTGCGGCCCTCGCTGCGTAAGCGCCGGTTCACTTCTTCGCCGGTCAACTCACCAGTATCTTCAATGATACCAACCCCCCGAATCAAATACACGCCATTTTTGCCTAATAACTCAACCATGTAATTCACCTCAGTATTTTCATTTAATCACCCGAAATCGGCTGCGCCGAGAACGGTACGCCGAGCCCGACCGATAATTACGGCCACCGCCGCCGAACGGATTGCGTCCCCGGTAAAAATGGGCGACCGCGATTCCGCTCACCGCCGCCAATCCGAAGAAAATATTCCCCGCGCTTTTAAAATAAGTGAGAAAAGTCAACCCCGCCTCCAGCCAGGCCAGCCATTTGGCTTTAACCGGGATCAGCCCCCACAGCAATAATTCCTGACCGGGATTAAGATCGGCCCAGGCCCAGGTGACACCGACCGCCGGCAGCCACAAACCGTATACCGGTAACCATACTTTAAATAAAATGCCGCAAACGGCGAGCGCCAGTCCGGTCACACCGACAGTTAAACCCAAAAACCAGGCGTAACGGCGGCGGCCCCAATTCCGCTCCAGGCTGCCCCCGATAAACCACCACCAAAAAAAGGCAAAAATCAAGTTCAGCAGACCCGGATTGACTAAAGGATAAGTCAGGAGGGTCCACGGCATCGTCATCAAATTCGCCGGATTTAACCATAAAATCCCGTTTAAGTCCAAGAGCCGCAATCCGGAAATCAGTTGCGCCAGGACATATACCAGACCGGCCGCCACCATCACACTCTTGGTCAGTGGGTCAAAATCGCGGTAAAGAAAGCGTTTAAACCGTGCCAGATATTCATTCATCACCCTGTTTCCTTTCCGTTACCTTCTAAGTTTTATTATTTTCGTTTCGCCTTTTACCCGGCAAACTCCTTTTTAACCCGGACATGTTCAATAAAAAATAATTTGTCTAAAAAAGTGAAGGCTTGGAAAAAATAAAACCCCCACCAGGGGGGGCAAATTTGGGATAAGATAGAACTTTTATTCATCCTATTTTTTAATAAATGCAGTTTTGTTTATCACATGTTTGGCATTTTGAATTGTAATACCTACTTCTTTAGTCATTGCTCTTAACTGTTCGTGATATGCCTGAACAGCAATATCAGTTGATGAAAGATTCCCCTGAATTTTCCTTTCATCATGTTGGGCTAACATATCTATCACCCTCTTTA
>JASFQO010000283.1:0-4531 GCA_050115405.1 Bacillota bacterium | reverse complement strand
CGCCTCATTGAAAAATTACAGGCCGAAGCCCCCGCCCAACCAGCGAAATCCCCGGAGCCGGTTGTACCGCCGGACGCTACTCAAACGCCGGACCATTTGCAAGATTCTCCTTCCGAATTCAACCCGGCTTATCAGTCTTTGCTTCATTCGGGACAATCCGGCAATCAGCCGCAACCCGGATCATCCGAGGACGCTGCCGCCATGACGGCGACTCCTTTCGACCCGTTCACGGCATTTAAGTTTAAAGCAAAGAAGTCCCAACCCGTCTCTGCCGAGATTAGCGATACTACGAAGACGGTCCCTTTGAATTCATTTACGCCATTTGCAACCGCTCAGGACACGCCGTCAGACTCCAAAAAAATCGAAACGAAGCAGTCTGTCTCCGGACCCGAACCGCAGTTTACTGCCACCGACGGCTTTAGGGGGAAATCTTTAGGCGATTTTGTGAACAATATCGACTCGACCATCAATAAAAATGCGACGCCTGGAAACACTAAACCGTTTATGGTTGCCAAACCGGAGGAAAATACCGGTTCCCATATTTCGCGGGGAGAATTTAAAAAATCGGTGACTCCGATGGTCAAAACACTGGCGCACGGATCGACGATCATTCCGAATACTTCGGGAGTTTCACTCGACCAAAAGGCCATTGACAAACTGGTTGATTCACTAATCCAGGATATGGCGGCCGATGATTCGCTTCCGGTTGAACCGCCGCAACACTCCAACCCGAATTTACCATCCGGGAATAATTCCATAGTTAAAAATTGGGCTGAATCTGCTTTAAAGCGGCCGGTCCAACCCCAAACCTTAACGTCGCCGGCGAACAGTACCGCCAAAAGCTTGAATATCATCGGCCTTGACCCCAATAATAACCGAGTCATGGACCAAAAGTCGATTGATTTAATCGTTAAAACTCTGACCGAAGCCGACTCAATCAGCTCGGGTCAGCAACCGGCGGAAACCAACCCAATTCCGTTAAGACCTTTTCAAACCAAGGAACCAAAACGGACTTTGGACCAAAAGGCGATTGACCAGGTAGTCCAAGCTCTAACCCAAAACTACTCGGCCAAAAATAATCCCGCCGCCGGCAACGGGACCACCGTGCCTTTTAATTACAACAAACAAACTCAACCCCCGAGACCAAATGAGGTCCCCGGAAAAGAGCGGACCGGCGCTTTTTCATTAGCCTCACTCACGGCGTCACTCCAGTTGGAAAACGGCAAAACAATGTACGCTTCGGTCGAAGAAATTTATGTCGGCGGGTTAATAGTCGTCACTGAACAGGAGTTACCCTTAAATTCGGGAATCAAACTCAATCTGATGAGTGATTACATCCATATTACCGGAGTTTCGGGGATCTGCACCAATTGCGAAGCGAATCCGGCAGGTAAAACAGGCTTTTTAGCCGAAATCTTCTTTAAAAATATGACCAATACCCATATGGAACAATTCCGGACGCTAATCGCCAAATTAGAGCCGTATCATCAGGGATAGTGGTTATGATATGCTATTCTTCTCAAAAAGTTTGTTTTCCGGTCAACTTTTTGAGAAGATATTGTTTCGCGACATCTTAGTTACCGCTTTGTTTACGGCTCAGTCGCGATTATGTTATTAATGTAAGGAGTGGGTCCAATGTTAACAGGGATTATCGACCGCAGAATCTGCGTCCGGGCGCCTGTCCGGTCGGAAGTGAAAATCAATTTTCGCAATACCGCCGGCGAAGTCTTGGCTATCGCTTCCAATATCAGTGTTGGCGGAATGCAATTCACCCTTGCGGCGCAAACACTGTTGTTCAATATTGGCGATAAAATCAGTTTCCTATTTCAACTGCCGAATTACGGGGAAATAGCGGTATTGTCGGAAGTTCGCTATTGTAATATTCAGCCGAACTACGGCGCTTTTGAAGCGCATTACGGCGTCAAATTTCTGGATTTTTCACTCGAAAATTGGAACTCCATTCGGACTTATTGCGACTTGAATCAAGATCTTTCGTTGGCGCAGACGCTTGAGCAAACGAAAGCGGACCACCGGGCATCCACCGCCGCTTTCCTTTCCGCCACCATTGAACTGGAAACCGGATTTAATTTAAAAGGAGCCATCGAGGATCTCAGTTTTGGCGGAGCCCGCATTAACTTGGACCGGCCTTTGCAGGTCAATAACTGTGTCACTCTCAATATTTGGGACGACGCAACCGCTTTAAAGGTCAAAGGTTATTGTATCTGGTGCGCCCCGGAAAAAAATGCGCCGCAGCTTTTTCTAGCGGGAATTTACTTCCCCCGGCTGGACCGGACGCAATTTGACACCTTAAAATTATTCATTAACAAAGCCGGTTAAATCCCATTTATTCCTGGTAATACCGCCTGATTAACTCGGTCCGGGAAATCCACACTTCGTACGGGTCCATGGTCCGCTGTAAAGCAGCCTTTTTTTTGGTCTTATATGAATAAAAAATCAACCGTAAACAGGATTCCCAAAAACCCAGCCACCAACGCGACCAGCCCGGCGGGATCGGAAGCAACGTAAATCCCAGTCTTTTGGCGCCGGCCACCAAAACATTAACGCCATAAAATCCTTGGACCGTTTCCGGAATTACTCCCGCCACACATGCTTTGGCTAAGACGGTAAATTCCTCTTTCAACAGCGCCATGATGCGCCACTCTAAAGACCGCCGCCCCTTTTCCCCAGCCAACTCGGTAATCCGAATATTGGATAAGTGAAATTCACCAACCATTGCTCCGAGTTGGCAGACTGTGTCTTCCAGGACCACGGCTTTCCGGCTCTGCAAGGGATGATAGCATAACAACAATAACCCCAAGGAAGACCCGGGTATCACCGTAGCGCCGACTTTTTTGAGATAATGCCGGTCGATAGTTTGTCCGATGTGACGTAAAATATTGGTCATACTCGTTTCCCTCCCGCTGGTACTTTTATATTTAGGAATCACTTTGCTGTATCGCTTAAAGTTACAAATTGATAGCCTTGCGCTTTTAAACTTGCCAACGTCGCCGGCAAAGCCTGTAACATTTGCAACGGCGCCCCGGGTTCTCCACCGGAATCATGCAGCACAATAATCGTCCCCGCCCGGACCCGTTGTAACAGACGCGCTTTAAGCAGCGTCGGTTTGGTCTTAAGCAGCCAATCTTGGGCATTAGCGGTCCACAAGACCAACCTCAGATTATTTTGGACTGCCGCCCGCCGTTCAAAAAGATTGGCAGCGCCCCATGGCAACCGGAGCCACTTTACCGGTTTTCGGGTCAGCCGCTGTAAGACCAACAACCCTTTTTTGATCGTGGCCTCACTTTGAGCCCGCCCCAACAAATAAGCATGACGATGGTCATAAGTATGTAGTCCGATTTCGTGCCCCTCCGCCAAAATAGCGGCCACCAACTCCGGATTTTGCTCCGCCTTCCGCCCGATTAAAAAAAAGGTGGCCCGAATTCCCTGTTCCCGTAAAATCTGTAATAAGACCGGCGTATAGCTTGGATCCGGTCCGTCGTCAAAGCTCAGATAAATTTGGGACCCGGCGCAGTTGCCACGCTTCAGTACCAAAGGGTCGCAAATACGGGTATAATAGTCAGTCCCAGGATAAATCAAAAACCAAACTACAAACAACCCCAGCAAACAATAGTAAAATAAAAGCATCGTCTAGTCTTCCTCGACACTATAATGATGTAAGGGATGGAACGTATAAACAACCGCCATAATCACTAAAAAAAAGCTACTGACATAAAAAGGCAAACCAATCCCCATCCGTCCCAGCCAGCCACCCAGCCTGACTTCGCTTAACCAGCCGCCAAACACCGGGCCCAAGGCAAACCCCAAGCCCTCAATCGACATAAACAGGCCCATTAAAGCACCCCGTTGGCCGGGGGGAATCGAAGCCGCCAGAATTCCGTTCCAAGCCGGTTGGATCAAAGCATAGGAAAAACCCAAACAGACAACGATAAACCAGATACTAACCGGATTCCCGCTATAAACCAGCACTACCAGGGCTAAAGCCGCCAGTAAAAAACCGCCGATCAAAAAGCCGCGCGGTCCCCGCCGGTCAATCAAGCGCCCGACCGGATTCATAAAAATCACGACTACCGCCCCGCCACTCAGTAATAAGCAATAATATTGCAATTCGGTAAAACCAATTTTTTGCATGGTAAACGGCAACAAATTCGGCATTAACATTCCCATGGAAAAGGCTTGAAAAAACATTCCCGGAATCAAGTTCCCAACTTGTTTGAGATGATTAAGCGCTGTCACAAACGGTCGTTCCGCCTCTCGGCCCCGCCCCTTTTCCCATTGGGCCATTTTTTTATTGAAGTACCATCCCAAGAACGCAATCACAATTGTAGCCGCCGCCACTCCCAACAACAAGACCAACGCCTTACGATAAAGCTGAAGCAAGACCAGGGCGGAATTAACGGTATGGTTTTGCGGTTGCGCGCCAATGATTAAGCCGACTAAAAATACGCCTAACCCGCCCCCGAGCAGCCATACAATGGAAATCAAGCTAATTGTGGCCGCCCGATTATTTTCA
>JASFQO010000282.1:0-4541 GCA_050115405.1 Bacillota bacterium | reverse complement strand
TATCCAAAAGGCCCTAACCCAACTGGAAACTCAAGGAGTCAATCGAATCATCGCCGTGCCGTTATTTGTATCTACTTATTCCAATCATATCGAGGAAATAAAGTATGTTCTGAGATTGAGGAATACTTTACCTCGACCGGAAGGCGTTTTCGGAGAACATAGCGTATCTGGCCATACTGATGAGGCTCTCCGGCAAATTCAAAGTCATTGCCAAATAATTTTAACACCGGCCCTGGATGACCAGCCGATTGTCGCGGGGATTTTATCCGAACGTTTAAAGACAATCAGCCGGCGTCCTGACCGTGAAGTGGCGGTGTTGGTCGGACACGGCGCCGATAGCGCCGCCGGCGAAGTAAAATGGCGGGCGCAATTTGCTTCGTTGGCCCGTCAAGTCAAAAAGGATTTGAAATTGAAAAATGCCCGCTATGGTTTTGCGGCGATGGGGAAACCCACGGCCCGTCAGGCGGTCACTGCCGCGGTTGCCGAGGGCGAAGCGCTTGTTGTCGCGGTGATGTTAAGCGAAGGGTTTTTTACGGACCGGAAAATCCCCCATGATTTAGAAGGGTTGCAGTATCGTTATCCGCAACGGGGAAGCCGGGCTTTATTACCTCATCCGGATCTGGCCCGTTTCATTGAGTTACGGGTGGGTGAGGTAGTCAAGAATCAAAAGTAACTATTTTTTACATTATGATGCAAAACTTAATATACAAAATTTAGTTTATTTTATATAGAAGGAGCTTATCGCTATGCCTAACAAACCTTCGGATTTGGAGCGAACGCCGGGAACCGTGTCTCCCCGGCGCTTATCCTCTCTGGCCCGGCTTCTCCTGGTCCTCCTGGGAACATTATGTATGGGTTTGGGAGCTTTGGGCGTGGTTTTACCGGTGCTTCCGACAACTCCGTTTCTTTTGGGAGCAGTTTTTTGTTATGCCCGCAGTTCCCAAAGGTTGTATTCCTGGTTATTGCGGCGTAAATGCATCGCTAAACACTTGGAGGAATTAACAGTTCATAAAGGTCTGACCGCTAAGTCCAAATGGTCGATTATGGGCATGGCTTCTATATTTATAATTATTGCGGCCGTTTTGATCAATAAACCGGCGATGTACGTTGTTTTCGGAGTTTTGCTGGGAGTGAAGGTATTATGTTTTACTTTCTGGATTAAGACCATTCCCGATTTCAAGAAGCTGGAAAGAAAATAAATTTGGTTGAAGAAGATGTTAATTGATCAGGGCAAGCTAGGACAACAGCGAAAAAGTCGGGGATTAATTCACCCGACTTTTAGCTGCTCGATAATGATTTTAGAATTCAGAATTGATATTGCCAGGAGATACTATACGGTCCGCTTATTTTCCTAAATTTTTCGCTAAAAACTTTTCGACCGCTTCGTAAAATTCGAACCGGTTTTCTTCATTTCGGAAACCGTGGCCTTCATTCTCTTTGACCATATATTCCACAGGAATGTTCTGTTTTTGCAATGCGGCGACAATTTGGTTCGATTCATCGATATTGACACGGGGATCTTTAGCCCCCTGGGCCACCAATAGCGGGACTTTAATTTGATCCGCGTGAAATACGGGAGATGCCGCACGCAACAAAGTGGCGTCTTTTTCCGGATCACCCACCATTTCATACATTTTTTCCAGCCCCGGCTTCCAATAGGGAGGCATCGATTTCATGAAGGTCAACAAGTTGGAAATCCCTACATAATCAATGCCGCAGGCATAAAGGTCCGGGGTAAAGGTTACTCCCGCCAGGGTTGCATAACCGCCGTAACTGCCGCCATAAATGGCAATTCTTTTCGGATCGGCGATGCCTTTACGGATGAGCCAGTACACTCCGTCGCTGATGTCGTCCTGCATTTTTCGACCCCATTGCTTAAAAGAGGCTTCCCAAAATTTTCGGCCATATCCGGTGGAACCGCGATAATTAACTTGTAAGACCGCATATCCCCGGTTCGCCAGGAATTGGACTTCAGGGTTAAAGCCCCAATAGTCTCGTGTCCATGGCCCTCCATGGGGATTAACTACGACGGGAAGCTTTTTACCGGGTTTTCCTTTGGGAAGGGTCAGATAACCGTGGATGGTCAAACCATCGCGGGATTTATAGCGAATCGGACGCATCCGGCAGAGCGCCGCTTCATTCAGCCAAGGGCTGACTTCACAAAGTTTAACGAGTTTATCCCCGGATGTTTCATACAAATAATAAGCTCCCAAAGAGCGATCGCTATAAGTCCGGACGATGAAAATATCTTCATTCCGGTTAGTATCGTTAACGGCGATCTCTTGATCCGGCAATAATTTTTGCAATCTGCGATAGATTTTTTTAAATTGGGGGTCAAAGAATTTTAACTTTGTCTTCCAGGTACTATAATAAGCAGCTATCAATTTTTTTCTTTTGCGTGAATAACTAAGTCCGCTGACATCCACTTGCGGGTGGCTGTAAATTACCTTTATTTCTTTCGCATGGGCGATATCATATTTGACAAGCGCCGCGCGATCACGGCCAATATTGGAGACGGCATAAATATATTTGTTATCAAAGGTAAAAATGCAGGGGCTGATGCTTTCCCGGAAATTGGTGGTCAGCACCGTCCGAAACGGTTGCGCTTCGGTATCGCGGTATAAAAGGCTGGTATTGGCGCCATCACTGGCAATAGCGAGTCTCAGTTTTCCCTGATGATCGGTGATCCAACCGGTAATATTGCCGGGATTTGTGGCAATAAGTTTTAAATCACCCGTGAACACGTTCAAACGGTAGACATCGAAAACTTGGGGATCACGTTTGTTTAACTCGACTAATACCGAAGAGTCATCTTCCTCAAGATCGTCACAGATGCTCGCCCGGACACCGGGAAAAGGGGTTAAGTCCTTTAAATTACCGCCATCCCGGTCCACTGCAACCAGATGGTAATTCTCATCGCCCTTGAAATCTTTCATATAAATGAGGCGGTGGTTACCCTTCCAGAAATAACTCGCAATATCACGTTCGGTTTCCTCGGTAATACGTAATGCTTCTTTAGCGCCGCGTTTTTGGACGTAAAGATTCATCCGGTTTTGAAACGGCTGCATAAAGGCGAGGTATTCCCCATCCGGCGCTAGTTTAACCCCTGATTGCTGCGGATTGCGGAAGAAGTCGCGCAAGGGAATTTCAGCGGCAGCCAAAACCGGTGTTACGTAAAGCAAACTTACCAAGCATAAAAAAATTAGGGTGATTTTTTTCATAAGGGCCTCTCCAAAAATAATTTGTAGGTCATTACTGCTTATTTTACTAAATTAGCCCCCAAATCACAATGAGAAATACAAGGGAATTTCGCCATAAATTTGGGGACGGTTCATTTAGGGATAATCGGAAGTTTTGAGCCGAAAAAAGCTCAACAAGACTATTAGAGTCGTGTTAAGCTTTTTTCAATATATTTGGAATAAATTTCCAATATTTATATTACTTACGTCATTAAATAGGCGCAAACGCTTTGTTAAGGTAGTAATCAGACATCGTTGTTTGAAATGAAAAACCAAAAAAAGTACATCGCAAATAGCTCTTTTTAAAAATTACTTGACAGATAGCGTAAAAAGGAGTATATTGGTTATATAAAAGTTAGTATAAACTAACAATATTGTCGATATTATTTTATTATGTCATTGACCAAAGGTTGGAAATGACCAGGATTTTAATGAAAGAACAAAAGCTGGGAGTGACGGAAGCGGTTTTATCGGTAGGCTATAGCGACGCCAGCCATTTTGCGGAAAATTCCGCAAAAAATACGGGGTTAATCCGTCGAAATACAAAAAACAGAACGATGAACAGTGGCTACCTATCATGGACCCCATAAATACTTTTCGGCATAAAATTAATTCTTTTTGGCGTAGCGGAAAGAACGGAAAATACAGTATTATCTTTTTGATAGTTGAGAGTGATGATAAATATTCAATAAGTTAGTTTTGGCTAACTAGAATTTAACGGGAGGGATTGAATATTGAATGGGAGATTTAAGGTGAGAAAAAAAGGTGTAATATTATTGGCAGTCTTATTAATGTTGGCGGTGGGGAGTTTTGTCCAGGCGGCTAGTTTAACAGGAAGAGACATTATGGTTAAGGTTGATAACCGAGATGATGGCGAGACTCGAAAATCGAAAATGATCATGACTTTAATTAATAAAGTGGGTGACAAAAGGATCAGAAAGGTAATCAGTTATCAAAAAGACTATGGTAAAGATAGTAAAGCAATTATGATCTTTGAAAGTCCGGGAGATGTTAAAGGAACCGGCTATTTAAGCTGGGAGTATGATAATCAGAATAAGGACGATGACCGGTGGCTTTATCTGCCTGCTTTACGGAAAATCAGAAGAATCAGCGGCAGTTCAAATTCCGATTATTTTATGGGAACGGATTTTACTTATGATGATATGGGAGATCGGAATGTCGATGAAGATGAACATACTTTACAAAGAAAAGAAAAATTGAACGGCTATCAATGCTGGGTAGTTCAATCCATCCCTAAAGAAATTGACGACGGGGATTATACCAAAAAAATATCTTGGGTAA
>JASFQO010000281.1:0-4542 GCA_050115405.1 Bacillota bacterium | reverse complement strand
TTGTAAAAAGATCGTTGAACGCCACAGCGGTAATATTAAAGTAGAAAGCCAATTGGGGGTCGGGACCAAATTTCAGGTCGAGTTGCCGAAGGGGTAAGAATTCCGAAAATGCGACCGGTGTAAATTTTTATCATGTTTTTTTCTTTTCCGGCTTTACATCTAATTTAATCCCGCAATTGCGGGATTTTTAGCGCTATTTTTAACCTGTTAATCTTGAACCAATATTGCAATTGATATGAAAAAAGTATATTATGGAAATATTAGTAAGTAATTATTATTATTCATATATATGGTGATAAAATGTATCGAAATAAGCGAATTGAATCGAGCGAAGGCGCCCAGCGGAACCGGGACGATAGCAATTTGACCATTGATAATGTGGCGCTCTGGATTACACTGGCCCGGGAAATACCGTGGGACCTGCTTGAGGATCAATTCGTCATAGCCAAGCCGGCGGAACAGGCGGACGAGTCCGAGACCCAAGAAGTACGTATGCTACTAGGCGCAACGATCATTCAAAAGGTATATGACCTTGAGCCGGACGTAACCATCGCTCTAATTAAGCAAAGCCCTTATTTGCAATATTTTATCGGACTGAAAGAGTACCACACCACACTACCTATTAATGCGGCAATGATTGCCGAATTTCAGACCCAGGTTCCCGAGGCCACTCTAAAAGAAATTGCCGAATTTATTGAACAGATTAATATGCGTTGGACATCTGAAAAACCGCCCGGACAGGCGGCTTCCGATCATACTTCTCCGCAGTGCGGTCCTAGCGAGACTATCAATCAAATTAAGACCGAGCTGGCCGCCACCGCTCCTGTTGCGTCTGAAAATGATGTTGCCAATGAGATTAAAACCGACATAAAACCCCTGGAACGCACTATGGAAATGCCCGCTTTGCCGGATTTTCCTTCGCCCCAAAAAACAGTCCGGCAAATGTTATGTAGATGGTACTATCGCAGCATTGATTGCTCCCAAAACTGTTTCTTACGGATAATTGATTGCTTGGCGAATTGCGACAGAATGGCGCCCTTAAAAAAACGGGGCGGCCAATTGAAAATTGGAATACGACAAGTCTTTTTATATCTGCGAGTCCTCAATAAAGGTTGGTTAAAAGTTATTTTAATTATAATGGTTGCTTTGTTTGGCATTTTCGCAGCCGTGATTATCTGGTTGCCGGTCCCGGCGCCGCGCATGTTGGTGGCCAGTGAAGTTTATGACATCAATCACAGGCTGGCCAATACTTTCTTTAGTGAAAACCGGCGTCCTGTAAAGTTAAAGGAAGTACCGGATTTTTTACGCAATGCCGTTTTAGCCGTGGAAGATCATCGCTTTTATAAACATCAAGGCATTAACCCCGGCCGAATGCTCAAAGCGGCGCTCAAAGACATTAGCCGGGGGAGATTAGAGCAAGGCGGCAGTACCATTACGCAACAATTGGTCAAAAATGTCTACCTTACCCGGGAACGTACTTTTTCACGCAAATTTCAGGAATTGTTATATTCAATCAAATTAGAATATAAATTAAAAAAAGATCAAATATTTGAATTGTATTTAAACAAGATTTATTTCGGACATGGAGCTTATGGGGTTAAGGTCGCTGCCGAAACCTACTTCCAAAAGGAACTCAATCAATTAAACCAGGCGGAAATGGCATTGATCGCCGGATTACCGCGCGGCCCGGCCTTTTATTCACCGTACAATCACCCGAAAGCGGCGCGGGAACGCCTGCTGCAAACTTTGCAACGGATGAAGGAATGCGGTTATATTACTGCCGGTCAATATCAAGCATATTCGAAACAAACGTTGCATTTACCCGGAATTAAGAGTAAAAACAATACGGCCCCATACTTTATGGACCTGTTGCAAAGTGAAATCGCCCGGATATTTCCCAATAATCCCGAATTAATCTACACTTCCGGGTTGAAAATAGAAGCCACGCTGGATTTGGAGCTACAAAAAGCCGCCGACAAAGCGTTTCGGGAGAGAATCCCCATAATTTACCGGCCAAAAGGAGGATTGCCTCAACCCCAGGGGGCATTGATCGCCTTAAATCCCCGTAACGGGGAAATTAGAGCTCTCATCGGCGGGACGGATTATGCCAAGTCACAATTTAATCGGGCTGTTCAAGCTAAACGTCAGCCCGGTTCGGCATTTAAACCGATTTTATATACAGCGGCCTTTAGCAAGGAATTTACTTTAATCAGTCGGATCGATCGCTCCCCGAAAACTTATTATCTCTCCGGTCAAGCCTATCGTCCGACCGACAATCATTCCGGCAGGGGGCCAATGACTTTACGCAACGCCTTAGCGCAATCAAGCAATGTGGTGGCCGTAAAATTGCTGGAGCGGATTGGATTTAAGTCCGTACTCAATCTCGCCGATCAATTAGGCATTAAATCCAAGCTTCGCCCCACGTTATCGTTGGCGTTGGGAGCCTGTGAAGTCACCCCGCTTGAATTGACTACCGCCTACGCCACTTTAGCCAACGGGGGAGTCCGGAATACGCCGATAACCATCCGGCGGATTTTAAATGCGCAGGGACGGGTTTTATATCAGGCTAAAAAAAAGGGGGTTGTTGCCGTCGATGCCGCTTTTGCCTTTTTAACCACTCAAGCAATGCGCGAAGTCTTAAAAAGCGGGACAGCCGCACGAATCGGGCAACGGTTTCAACGTCCGATTGCCGGTAAAACCGGGACTACCAACAACAATCGCGATACCTGGTTTATTGGTTATACTCCCGAGTTGGTCGCCTGTGTTTTTGTCGGTTGCGACAAATACGAACGGAGGCTTCCAGGGGTGGCCAGTCAAGTGGCGGCGCCAATTTGGGCCGATTTTATGATTGCGGCTTGCAAAAATAAACCGGTTCAAGATTTTTCGGTCCCGGAAAATATTAAAAAAATAGCGATCTGCAAAATCACCGGAAAACTGGCAGGCAAATCATGTCCGAGTTATTGGGAATACTTTCTTAAAGGGACCGAACCGATCGCAAGCTGCGCCGGACATTATTTAAGTCCTTCGAAATGGAAACATCTGTTCGACACCCATCAAAGCCGGTCCGGTTCGAGTGGCAAAAGTAAAGAAGGGCTGAAACTTCCGAGTCTCTTACGACGGATTTGGGACAAAATTAAATAAGATTTATTTAAGCATGGAAATATGTCAAATTATTAACAATATTTGGTTTGACATATATAGATAAACCTGCAAACGGAGGTGATTACTATCAAAATCAAAGAAAACTTGGGTTTGGGTTTAGCGGTTATCCTGGTGATTTTGGGAGGCTTACATATTGGATCGATTGTATGTTTTAAAACCAAACATATTGTCTGTATCACAATTGCCGTTTTGATCCTGATGCTGGCAGTGGCGCTTTTTGAAGTAGCCGAAAAAAGCCGGGGAATTTTGTGGTTAAAATGTTTATACTTTATGATATGGGGACTTTTGGGGAGTGCGGCGGTAGCTTTGCTGATTCTGCCATTAATCATTGTCTGGCAGGATTGGCGCTTCTACGATGTCGAGCTGATGACTATCAATATTGGTTTGCTCTTCTTGATGTTTTTTTTGAAAGAACTAATCCGCAACTGGAAAACCGTCCCGCCGAAACGGCATCAACCGTCAGAGCCGCCTAAATCGGAACAATCCGATAAATCCGACGATTATTTTGAAGATCTGCCCCGAATGGTGCGCCGCAAAAAAAGAAGTCGTGTCTATTTTGATTAAGTTGCGGGTATAATAGGCGATAGGTAACTTAATCGCCCGTTATTGTTTTTTGATTATTACAATCGGTTTCCCGCAACTCTAACCGCAACCGGGCCAATTCCGCCGCTTTTTGATTCATTTCGCCCAAACAACGTAAATTTTCCGTTTGCAAATGATTATATTTCTCCTGTAGCTGCAGCAGGGCAGTTTTATGATCCAACTCGGCCGACCGTCGCAACTGTGCTTCCCGTTCTTGCCAGGCCGCTTTTTGTCTGCTTTGGATTCCCGCCAGTTCCGCTTCCAATTGCGCCACTTTGCGCTGTAGCTGTATTTTTTCGTTTTGTGCCGCTTCCAGACGGCCTTGAAGATTTTTAATCTCTTGAGCGGCCTCCCCGGCTTCGGTTTTCAAAAGGAGATTTTCCCGTTCCAACTGTCGTAACTGATTGAGTTGTTCCAATAGCTCCAAATGTTTTAAATTGCCATTCTTAATTTCCTCATTTTTACTGCTTATAGTCTGTTCCAGTTCACCGATGGTCTTTTCCAGTTGTCCCTTACTCTGATTATACCCCTGATTGGCCGCTTCCAGAAGTTGGTTTTTTTCACTCAAGGCGGTTATTTGGCTATTTAAGGCATTCACCCGGGTTTCCAGATTGGTAATTTGCTGACTGTAGTCGGATTTGAGACTGCCGATCGTGTCCTGGCTTTTTACCGCCATTTTCGTGAAGATGGCGAGTAACTCATCCAGGTTAGCGCTGATGAGATTGATTTCATTAGTTAGATTCAGGTCGTCTTCGCGCCGGTTTTGTTGCTCTTTCTCAAGATAACTCAGGATTAAAT
>JASFQO010000280.1:0-4550 GCA_050115405.1 Bacillota bacterium | reverse complement strand
CAAAAGAATCGCCTTGTCAATGAAGCGGCAGAGTGATCCGGCTGCAACCACCAAACCGGCCAATGCGTCTCAAACCACGGAAAATTATAAGTCAAAACGGGTCAAAAAGGCGCAACCGCCCAAACCAGAACCAGTAAATTCCTTGCGGGAGAGTTTTTTGAAGGCCGGGTTTCGGGTGAAGTAAATATTTAAAAAAAATTAAAAAAATGACTCCGGTCGAATTTTGACCGGAGTCATTTTTTATGATATAATTTAGCAATATTTTAAGTATAGGCCATAATTGATCCGGTAAGGCAATCTTGGCAATTAATTTGGAAGCCGGCGGGTTTTTGCTTGATATATATATGATTACAAAAGAGGAGTGGCATGTGATGAAACTATTGATCTGTTTGTTGAGTGTGGTCTTTTTGTTGGGGGTAGCCGCCAAGAAGACGCGGGCGGCGGCTGTCGGTTATCTGGATGTGGTCGTTAACGGGGCGGTTGAGAAGGAGGCCCATCCGACGACGGCGGGAACCGGGAGGTTAACCAGCGGCGAAGATGACCTGAAGATCACGATGATTTCCGCCGGCGCTATGCTTAAAGAGAAGTTTAAAGTCGGGGCGGAGTATGGCTTCGGCGAGACCGCCGGTGCTTCGGGCAGTGAAGACGTCAGCTTATGGAGTGTCAAGACCGGCTATCGTTTGCTTGACAAGCTGGCTTTCAAAGGGGACGCGATTGTGGCGCCGTTAAACATTGATACGGACAACAGTAAGCTGCGCAGCTTTTTATACGGGATTGACGTTTCGGTCTATTTTAGTAAAAAAATGTTTCTTACCGGTACGTGGGTTATGGGTGAGGGTACTTATGAAAAAGACGGCTTCCAAAAAGATGATGCGGCGCCGATTAGTTTATTACGGCTCAAATTTCATTATTTTTTCAATGAGAAGATTGGGGCGATAGTTGGCTACACCAAACTGAAATATGAGTCGGACATGGTCTACCCCACGGGTAATATTAATATGGGACGGATGGACGTCGGCCTGGGCGGTCCGGTATTGGGGCTGGTGTATAAGTTTTAACGAAGTCGCCGTCTTGATAATCCCTTAATCACAGTTCGAATTGTGGAGGTGTTTTGATTGGCCGAAAAGAGGCCCTGCATTACCTGGTCGGCGCCGCGGGTTGCTTATCGGGAAGCCTGGGATCTGCAACATCAGCGAGTATTGAAGATTGCCGCCGGAGAGGCTCCGGCAACTATTTTTTTATTAGAGCATCATCCGGTGGTTACCATTGGGAGAGGCGGCCATGATGAGCATCTGTTGCTCCCGGAAGCCGTCTTGCGGGAAAAGGGGGTTGACTGTGTCCGGATTGACCGTGGCGGGGATGTCACCTTCCACGGCCCGGGGCAACTGGTGGTCTATCCGATGTTGCCGTTGGGTGGGGCGGACCGGGACGTCCACCGGTTTTTGCGGCGGATCGAAGCGGTGGGAATCCGGGTTTTAGAGGATTTTGGCTTGACAGGGAAGCGGGTTCCCGGTTACACTGGAGTCTGGGTGGACGATGTCAAGATCATGGCGATCGGAGTGGCCATGAGGAAGTGGGTTACCTTTCACGGCCTGGCCTTTAACTTCGCCACTAATTTGGAGGGGTTTGGCTGGATCGTGCCTTGCGGCATCAAGGGTAAAGGGGTCACTTCGTTGCACCTTTTGTTGCGGAGAATGGTGACCAGGGAAGAGGTTGAAGCAAAATTTAAAACTCACCTCGCTGCGGAATTTGGGCTACAGCTATCGCCTCCGGTTAACCCTTTGGAGAAAGCCGATGCTTAAGCGTTAAAAGGGTGAGTTCTCTTTAAATGAATATAGATGGGAGTGAACCTAAATTACGGAACAAAAACTGCCATCATGGCTGAAAGTCCGGTTTTCCCCGAATGAACGGTTTCAAAATACTATGGCGGTCATCAAAGCTTACCGGTTACATACCGTTTGTGAAGGGGCGGAATGTCCGAACCGCGGGGCCTGTTTTGGCGAGGGGACCGCAACCTTGATGATTCTTGGCGCCGTTTGTACGCGTAACTGCCGGTTTTGCGCGGTGACGAAAGGCCGGGCGGATGCTCTCGATCCGGACGAACCGCGCCGGGTAGCCGCAGCAATTTGTCAACTTGGGCTTGATTATGCGGTCATCACTTCCGTGACCCGTGACGACCTTCCCGACGGTGGCGCCGGGGCCTTTGCCGCAGTGATCCGGCAGATTCGCGCCCAATCACCGCGAACTTTGATTGAGGTGCTGACCCCCGATTTTCGCGGGAATCGGGAAGCCTTACAGACAGTGGCGGATGCTTGTCCGGATGTGTTCAACCATAATCTGGAAACCGTTCCCCGCTTATATTCTTCCGTCCGTCCGCAGGCCAATTACAGACAGTCGCTTCAGGTACTGGCCCGGATGAAAAAGCTGGCCCCGGAAATTAAGACCAAGTCCGGGTTCATGGTTGGACTGGGAGAGCGGAAGGAGGAAGTCCGGGAGCTTTTGACCGATTTGCGCCAAGCCGATTGCGATCTGGTAACCATCGGCCAGTACCTATCCCCATCCAAGCAGCATCTGCCGGTGGTCGGGTTTATCACACCGGAGGAGTTTGCCGAATATGAAAGGATCGCCTATTCCCTGGGGTTTGCCGGGGTAGCCTCCGGGCCGTTGGTACGCAGCTCCTTTCATGCCAAGCAGATTTATGATTATACCTTGAAAGGGATGAGATCAAACCCATAACATGTCGCAACAACTTGCTAAAGTAACTTATATCTCCAATGCCGGGGTACTGGCGGAACTTGGCGACCGGAAAATCCTGATCGACAGTTTATGCAACTCCACAATTCCTTTATACAAGAATCCTCCCGCCGCAACCAGGGATCAAATGATCCGGGGCGTTCCGCCATTTGACAAGATCGACTGTCTGCTTTTTACGCACCACCATCCCGACCATTTTGACCCTGAAGGCGCGGCCGATTTTGGAAGACATCACAAGGACGCCTTGATTATTGCGCCCCCCATAGTCGTTTCCCAAATCAGCGCTCGGCTTTCCGTCATGGAAAGTAAACGCTTGGTCACTGTAGATCCTGCCGGCGAAGCTTTACGGGACCTTCAAATAAACGGGATTAAAATCCGGCCGATTTCCATGCGTCATGATGGGGAGCAATACCGGGATGTGCCGAATCTGGCCTATCTGATTGCGGCGGCGGGGAAAACAATTTTGCATGTCGGGGATGCCAAGCCCATTCCCGAAAATTATCTCGAATTAAACTTGGCGGCTGAAAATATTGATTTGCTGCTGGCTCCTTTTCCCTATGTCGGCCTGCCCAAAGGCAGGCGGGTGATTGCGGAATTGGTGAAGCCAAAGAAAGTCGCCGCGATTCACCTCCCGGTCCGGGAGTTCGACCGGGACGGCTGGATTGCTATCACAATGAAAAATTATTTGAAAGTAAAAGATGATTTTGTGGCGACGGTTTTTTTTGAAGACAGCGGGGATTATACGACGTTTTAACTTAATTTATTTCCGCTGCTGCTTTTCTGCTTGCCAAACAAAACAAACCAATAACAACTAATATTGAACCAATATTAGTTTTTTTGATTGAAATAGCCTGATATTATCGATGCTGGTGGATATGGAAAAGAAAGATTTATTCAATGGGAAAATCCTGTTCGTGGGGGGATTTGTCAACAGCAGGCATTTAAGAATTTCAGGCGCCATTGCCGAGGAATTTGTAAATTCCATCTACATAAGAAAGGCATTTATCTCCACTGAGGGATTGTCAATCGAAAATGGGGCCACCAGCTTTGATTCCGACAAGGCTTTGCTTTCAAGAAAATTTATTCAGAATGCCCAGAATAAATATATTCTTGCTGATCATACCAAGCTTGGGGGGATGACTTTTTACAAAATTTGCGACCTGCACGAATTGACAGGAATTATTTGTGATGTTAAACCTTCACGGAAATGGTTGCAGTATATGGAAAAGCATAACATAGCTTGGATTGTCCCGCCCGACTGCTCTGGTACGGTCTTTGTTAACCAAAAAGGCGTAAATGTACAGGACTGGTCTAAGGACCGGGCAGACTGTTAATTTCGTCTCTCTCTCTCCCAATTGGAATGAAATCACAATATTAGTACCGCTTTGCTGCTATTAGGGAGCACAATCTTTCTTTGTTGGTGGTTTTCGTTATTTTTATCCGATAATTTTACCCGGCCGATTAAGGACTTGGTCGGTTATGTCAAAGAAATTTCCCAGGGCCGTTTTACCCGGCCGATTCATTTCCATAACGACAATGAAATTAATGACCTGGGACAAAACATTGCTAAAATGGCCCGGGATATCCAACGGCTTTTGGAGGAGAGTCTGCGTCAGGAGCAAGAGAAGCGGGCTGTGGAGATCAAAATGTTACAAGGCCAAATTAATCCACATTTTTTGCATAACACATTAAATTCAATTAAATGGATGGCTGCCTTGCAAGGGGCCGATGGCATCAAGGAGATGACCAATTGTTTGGGGAAACTGCTTGAAGCGGTCATGGGCGAGGTGAATCAA
>JASFQO010000279.1:0-4558 GCA_050115405.1 Bacillota bacterium | reverse complement strand
GGTAACTTTTTCAAAAATTTCGGATGTTACTGACAATAAAATAACCACCATTCTGAAGAACAAAAATTTATTTCACAAAATAAAAATGACCTATTACAAATTTTATTTAATGAAAGAAATCATGTCAAGAAAAAAATAGGTTGTATGCTGTATACATGAAAAACCTAACATTAAGCTATCATTGGTCACCCCTTTGTTGCTATTATTTTCCTGAATATTTGTTTTTTGACAGGATTGTTTTGTTGTTTAAAAGGTTTTTTGCTAAAAGTGTCGAAATTATTGACATTGTTGATTACATTTCTTTATAAATACCAAAATAGCAGGGTAAACCGATAGTAAAAATACCGAAATTTGTTTTTGCCGTTTTAGGAAGCCGTTTATTATATACCCGGATGGAAAGGGGGAAGATAATTTTTGATAGTCCGACTCATAATAATTCCGACTCATAATAATAATCTTTAATATGGAGGGGAAATATGAAATATTCACGATTGTTGTTGCTTTTATTGGTAATTTCTCTGATCGGAGGAGGAGTGCTGGCGGCTAAACCGGCTAAAAGGACTCTGGATAAAAATCAGGTATTATATTACAATTTAACAACCGAACCGAAAGTATTGGACCCGGCGCTTTCCACCGGATTGCCTGAGTCCCGGGTTGAGCATGCCTGTTTTGAAGGCTTAACCAATTTCGGCGTCAATGACCGACCGGTCCCGGCGGGAGCCGTGAGGTGGAAGATTTCATCCGATGGGAAAACTTATACTTTTTACTTGCGTAAAAAGGCCAAATGGTCCAATGGCGATCCGGTGACCGCCTATGATTATGAGTATGCCTGGAAAAGGCTTCTGGATCCGAAGACCGGTTCCGCTTATGCCGGTAATCTATATTATTTACAAAACGGCGAAGAATATAATACCGGAAAAATTAAGAATGCCGCCGCAGTAGGCGTCAAAGCGAAAAACAAGACGACTTTGGTGGTGACCCTCAAGGCGCCCTGCAGTTATTTTTTGTCATTAACCGTCCAACCCTCGCTGTATCCGCTTAACCGTAAGGTAATTGAAGCCAATCCGAAATGGGACAGCGCCCCCAAAACTTATATCGGCAACGGTTCGTTCAAACTAGCCAAATGGGTCCATCAGGAGAAGCTGGAATTGGTCCCGAATCCGTATTATTGGAACAAATCCAAGGTTAAATTGGCGAAACTGGTCTGCTATACGATCGAAGAACAAAGCACCGGGTTAACCATGTTTGAAACCGGCAAACTGGATGTGCTCGATGAGTTGCCCCGGCAGGAAATTCCCCGGCTCGAAAAGAAAGGCCTGATCAAACTTACTCCCACTATCGGCACTTATTACTATCTGATTAATGTCAAAAAGAAACCGTTTAAAGACCCCCTGGTCCGCAAAGCGTTGGCTTTGGCGATTGACCGCGGTCAAATCATCAAATATATTACCAAAGGCGGAGAAAAAGCATCATTGGCCTTTGTGCCGTTTGGCGTGCCTGACGCCGTGGGCGCAAGTGAGTTTCGGACCGTCGGCGGCAATTACTTTAAAGACGGTGATATTGATAACGCCAAAAAACTATTGAAGGAGGCCGGTTACGCCGACCCGAAAAAATTTCCCACCATCCAAATTTTATATAACACCAGTGAGACTCATAAACAAATTGCCGAGGTCATTCAGGAAATGTGGCGCAAACGGCTGGGGATTAACGTGACTTTAACCAATCAGGAATGGAAAGTCTATTTGGAATCCCGCAAACACGGCGATTTTGAGATCGCCCGTTCCAGTTGGTTCGGCGACTATGTTGATCCGATGACCTTTCTGGATTTGTGGACCAGCGACAATGGCAATAATTTCAGCGGTTGGTCCAATGCCCGTTATGATAAGTTAATCGCTCAGGCAAAAGTGACCGTGAATGCCAAAGCCCGTCTGAAGCTGCTCCATAAAGCGGAAAAATTATTAATGGCGGAAATGCCGATTATTCCGATTCATTATTATACCCGCCCGGTCCTGATCAGCAAATGGACCAAGAGAGTACGCTATTCGGCGGTCGGTTTGATTGATTTTTCGAGAGCCTATATTCTCGCGCATTGATCAGTTGCTGGGAGTGTCAAAATGGTTAAATATCTGTTGGACCGGATCGTTTCCGCGATTACCGCCTTGTTGGTCATTGTGACGGTAACCTTCTTTTTGATGCACGCTATTCCTGGGGGACCGTTTACCGAGGAAAAAGCGGTCTCGCCGGAAATTACTAAAAATATTGAGGAACGTTATCATGTCAATGACCCCATAGGAAAACAGTATCTGGACTATTTAAGCCAAATGGTCCGGCTTGATTTGGGTTGGTCGTTTAAGTATCCCGGCCGGAAAGTTAATGACTTGATCGCGGAAGGTTTCCCCGTTTCCGCCATCATCGGCCTGCTCGCTATTCTCGTCGCTCTGGGGTTGGGGGTCCCGGCGGGAATTTTATCCGCTTTGCGGCATAATCATTGGCAGGATAATCTGGTGATGTTGGTGGCCATCATCGGCGTTTCGGTACCGAGTTTTATCATGGCGACCCTGTTGCAATATATATTTGCTTATAAATTGCGCTGGTTGCCGGCGTCGTTGTTTGACTCTCCAAAGTATGTAATCTTGCCGGTGCTGGCGTTGTCCGGCATGCCCCTGGCTTTTTTCGCTCGTTTGATCCGTTCCAGTATGCTGGAGACTTTATCACAGGATTACATCCGTACGGCGCGGGCCAAAGGCTTGGGGGAGGCGGGCGTGGTCTTGCGACACGCGTTAAAAAACGCCTTGATTCCCTTGATTACGGTTTTAGGGCCGATGGCGGCGAATCTGCTCACCGGGACGTTTATCATCGAAAAGATTTTCGTTATTCGCGGGTTGGGGCGGCATTTCGTCAACAGTATCTATAATCGGGACTATACGACCATCATGGGCTTAACCGTCTTTTACGCGATGTTATTGTTAGCCATGAATCTATTGGTTGATCTGGCATGCGCGCGGATTGACCCCCGGATTAAACTGGCGAAGGAGAGTTAAGCATGGTAACACCGGATGATTTTCAACTGATCGGGCGTCGGGAGCAGACGGACCAGGTATTGGTCCGGCCGCGACTGAGTTACTGGTCGGATGCCTGGAGACGTTTGCAACAGAATAAAGCGGCCATTATCTCATTTTACGCCATAATTGTGATTGTAGTGGCCGCAGTGGCGGGGCCGTGGCTTTCGCCTTATTCTTATTCGGATCAAAGTTTGATCATGCAAAATCAACCGCCTTCACTCAAGCATTGGTGCGGTACGGATAATTTAGGACGCGACCTGCTCACACGGTGCCTGTATGGGGCGCGGATCTCCCTGACGGTTGGTTTTTTCGCCACCTTAATCAGTTTGACGATTGGGGTCCTGTTCGGCGGGATTGCCGGTTTTTGGGGTGGGAAGCTTGATAACCTGATGATGCGGGTGGTCGATATTTTTTATGCCATTCCCCTGTTGTTATGGGTAATTTTATTGATGGTCGTCCTCAAACCGGGACTGCAAAATATTTTGATCGCCATCGGCGTCACTTATTGGTTAAATATGGCTCGAATTGTCCGGGGACAGGTTTTAAGCCTGAAAGAACAGGACTATATTCTGGCGGCCCGCATGATCGGCGCGAGTAATCGCCGCATTATTCTCCGACACTTAATTCCGAATGCGATTGGGCCGATCTTGGTTACGGCGACTTTTAACATTCCTCAGGCAATTTTTACCGAAGCTTTTTTGAGTTTTATCGGTTTGGGGGTCAGCGCGCCGCAGGCTTCCTGGGGAATGCTGGCCTCCGATGCCTTGGGCGGTTTGCGGTCTTATCCTTATCAACTGTTTTTTCCGGCAATTGCGATCTGTCTGACAATGTTGGCCTTTAATTTTTTGGGTGATGGCTTGCGCGACTCTTTGGACCCGCGGTTGCGGAAATAAATGGGCATATCGGTTTGTTGGTTATTGACTCAAGACTCAACCCCAAAACAGGTCCGAGATTGACGCTAATTTCTTTAAGGATGGGGCATGGCCGTTTGCTCCAATATCCAATCCGGACGACGGGCGACGCGACAGGAGGAGAAAACTTGAGCGAATTGCTGGATGTAGTTGACTTAAAAACTTCATTTTTCACCTATGCCGGTGAAGTCAAGGCGGTCGACGGGGTCAGTTTTCAGGTTGCCCCGGCGGAAGCAGTGGCCATTGTCGGCGAATCCGGTTGCGGCAAAAGTGTGACGGCTTTTTCGCTCCTCCGCTTGTTACCGTATCCCGGGGAAATTACCGGCGGCACCATTACTTTTAAAGGACGGGATTTAACCCGGCTCTCCGATAGAGCAATGCGGCAAATCCGCGGGAATGAAATCGGCATGATCTTTCAGGACCCGCTGACTGCTTTGAACCCGGTGTTGTCGATCAAACGGCAAATCACCGAAGGTTTGCAGTTGCATCAGAAAGTTTCGTTGGAGGAGGCCACGGCCAGGGCTGTGGAATTAATGAAACTGGTCGGAATCCCGGCTCCCGAATCTCGGCTTGACCAGTATCCTC
>JASFQO010000278.1:0-4559 GCA_050115405.1 Bacillota bacterium | reverse complement strand
ATGAAACGGATGTCATTTTTGCAATTGTAAGACATGGGGACGGTTTTGAAGGACAGAGTGTTTACCGAATTGAAGGCTGCTTTTATTGATGCGGTAGAGGATTATCTTGGTGATATTCAGGTAGGTATAACGAAGCCATCCGGAGGCGCTGAAAAAGGTGGTGGGGAGACTTGCCGGATTGGCTGATGCGCCGTGAAAAGCCGCACATTGCTGCGTCACTCAGTCGCTGCGGTGCTCGATATACAGCGAGTATTATCTGCGCTCCTCCCTCGGTCGTTCCTTGCACTGCACGACTTTTGACGACGCGAATGTCGAACTGAAAGCTCAGTCAATCCGTCAAACTCCATCGGCGCGTCTGGTATATCGATTCCTAAATTATTTAGGAAAATCGCTTTACTGGGTGATAGCGCCGACTCTCGGGTACCGGGAAACCGGCTAAAGATGATTTTAAACTACCGTATTGACTTTTGAAGAGATTGACGAGTTGAAATCGGAAGCGGGACAGAGCTGGTAAAACAAGTAAGGCGACGGATTGGGCGTCGCCTTTAATCGGGTTTAATGTTCCGATTTGGTGGGTTTAAGTTTGGCGATTTCATCCAAAGTTAAACCGGTCGTTTCCATGATCAAGTCGTCGGGAAGGCCTTTGGCAAGCAAATTGCGGGCAGTTTTCATTACTCCCTTAACCTCGCCTTCTTTTCGGCCTTCTTCCCGGGCGGTAGCCATGTGGCTGGCTTCATCGCGAGCCGCCTTTTCAAGGGCTTCGTAATAGCGGCGGACTTCCTCCAGACTGCCCAGCCGCTGGAGTAGTTCTTCCGCCTTGGCAATAGTGGGGTTTGCTTGTATTGCCACGTCCAACACCTCCTTGGGGGAATCTTCAATATAGAAGAGCCACCCCTCTAAATGATTACGGGGATTACCAGCGCTTTTGCGGAACCTGGATAGTTCCACAAAATGGATTTCCAACATATTCGTCAGTTTGTAGTCGCGGTGACGGTCTTCGTATAAATGAAAAACAGTGTGGTAATTGTTGATTTGGATAAAATTGTAATCCAGAATGTTAATGGTTATGGCCTTTTTTAAGGTTTTATAAGGATCGCCCTCTTTGATCTGCCCGGAGAAAAGTTTGGCTCAATAAAACAAGGTACGTTGATCCATGTCCTTCTTGTCGAAAAGTTGGATTTCGATATTAATCCATTCTCCGGTATTTGCCTTTAAAGGTTGTGAAGAAGAATATTGAGGATATTGAGGATATTGAAGTGGTGGTCAACGGATCCGGCGCGGCGGGGATCGCCGTCACCAAGCTGCTGATGAGCATGGGGCTGAAAAGGGTTATCCTTTGCGACACCAAAGGCGCTATTTATGAAGGCAGAGACCACTTAAACGCGGAAAAGGCGATTATGGCTAAGCTATCCAATTTGCAAAAGAAGAAAGGACTTCTGAAAGAGGTCATTGCCGGAACGGATGTCTTTATCGGGGTGTCCGCTCCGAACATGGTAACGCCATATCCGATATTGCGTAATTTTCTCTTTTGAACACTGCCCTTGATCGCAATGTGATGAACGTCACGCAGATATTTCATCAGAGAATCAATACTTTTAACTTCCCGTTTATTCTTCACAAGTAACCCCCTTGCTTCCAAATGGAATTAATCTCCGTTTTTTGAAATCAATTAGTGGGTTTAAGTTTAGCTATCTCATCCAAAGTTAAACCGGTAACATTATAACATTTGGCGGTGGATTAGCAAAGGGGTTTGGCAGAGATTTCAGCTATTTAAATCGTTTGAGCGAATTAATTGTAGAATATAAAAACAAAATGGAGGAAATTTATTGGAGCATCCCAAAATGGGTTGACCGGGCCTTGGGAGATTGGGCGAAAATCAATGAAGGAAAATCAGGGGCGGTTCTTGAATTGAATTCTATGATTCGATTCAAGAACCGCCCCTGATTATGGAGGATGCAGATGGTCACACCGGAAGATTTGCGGATACTGCCCGATAAGCCCGGGGTCTACTTGATGCGGGACGCGGCCGGGAAAATTATTTACGTGGGCAAGGCGGTTTCGCTGAGAAACCGGGTGCGCTCCTATTTTCAGCCGTCCCGCAATCTTAACCCGCGGATTGAGGCAATGACGCGCCAGGTAGACCGCTTTGAGTATATTGTCACCGCCACGGAAGTGGAAGCCTTGGTGCTGGAGTGCAACCTGATCAAGGAAGAACGGCCGAAGTATAATATCCGCTTGCGGGATGACAAACAGTATCCCTGGGTCAAGATTACCTGGACGGAGAGTTTTCCGCAATTATATATTACCCGTAAGGTCAAACATGACGGTAGTAAATATTACGGCCCGTATACCAGCGTCGGGGCGTTACGCGATACTTTGAAGACGCTGCGGAGGATTTTTCCGCTGCGCAGTTGTAAATATAATCTCGACCGTGAAAAGGTCGCCCGGCCTTGTCTGAATTATCACATTAAACGTTGTCTGGCACCTTGTAATAACGGCGTCTCCAAAGAGGCTTACCGGGAGATGCTCCACCAAGTTTGCCTGTTTTTAGAGGGACGTCAGGGCCAGTTAATCGCCAAATTGGAGGAGGAGATGCGGCAAGCCGCGGCTAAATTGGAATATGAGAAGGCGGCGGCGTTGCGCGACCGGATTCACAGTATCCGGCAGGTGCTGGAGAAGCAGAAAGTAGTTTCCGACGCCCGGTTTGACGCCGATATTTTCGGAATCGCCCGGGACCGTTGGGGTAGTGTGGTTCAAGTGTTTCAAGTCCGGGATGGCAAATTGGTGGGCCGGGAATATTTTCCCTTGGCCGCAGGGGTCGAGACGGAAGCGTCCGAAATCTTAGAGGCTTTTTTAACGCAATACTATGACGGCGCCGGATTTATCCCCAAAGATATTTTATTGCCGGTGGACTGGGAGGGCCGCGACCTCATTGGAGAGTGGCTCCGGGAACGGCGGGGCGGAGCGGTGACGCTGAAGGCGCCGCAAAAGGGGGAGAAACTGCAGCTCACCCAGATGGCCATGGAGAATGCCCGTACTTTATTGGAACAGGAACGGCGTAGGGAACAGAAAGAGACGGCGGCGCTGGACGAATTATTGGCCGAACTGAAGCGGGAGTTGGAATTGGCCCAATTGCCGCGCCGGATTGAATGTTTCGATATCTCCAATACCCAGGGGCGGGAAGCGGTGGCCTCGATGGCGGTCTTTGTCGACGGGCAACCCAAGGGAGCGGATTATCGACGTTTCCGGATTAAGACGATTGAAGGTCCGAATGATTTCGCTATGTTGCAGGAAGCAGTGCGGCGCCGGTTTTTAAAAGGTTTGAAAGAACGGGAAAATTTGGCCACCGAAACCGGCAAATTCGCCACTTTTCCCGACTTGTTGCTGATCGACGGGGGCAAAGGGCAACTTTCGGCGGTAGTTGCGATTTTGGAGGAATTGGGCTTGACACATTTGGCAGTTGCCAGCCTGGCCAAACAGGAAGAAGAAGTTTATCGGCCGGGACGGGAAGATCCGTTGCGCTTATCACGCCATTCGGCGGGACTGCGGCTTTTGCAGCGGGTCCGGGATGAAGCGCACCGTTTTGCGATTACCTATCATAAAACGCTCCGGGATCAACGGACCATCGCTTCCGGCCTGGACCAAATTCCCGGCGTCGGACCGGCCAAAAAGCGATTACTGTTGAAACATTTCGGATCGGTAAAGCGAGTCTGGGAGGCTTCGGTCGCCGAATTAAGCGCTTTACCCGGGATCAATAAAGAATTGGCGGAGAGGATCAAGGAACGGTTGTGAGAATTGTCAGGAATTGCCCCCATGTTTTTCTTGGCAGCCCAATGCCTTGGAAATTTCGGAAGCGGTATTTTTCAATTGGTGGACTATTTTCAGTTCGGCTTCATTTAATTCTTCCGCATGCAGCGGACCGAAGCTACTAATCACCCCGACACATTTTTTCAAGTGATTAAACAACGGGACGCTAAACTCTCGCACTTTACTGCCGAAATCACCAATACCGCAGGCAAAACCGTTTTTTTGAATCAGGGCCAGTTCTTTGAGAAAGGCTTGAGTATCTTTGATTAAACCGCTTTGACTGTAATGGTCGATTAACTCCAACTGTTCTTCCAAAGTCAGGCAAGCGATAAAAACTTTGCCGGAGCTGGTCTGGCAGGCTGGGAACGGCGTACCGGTCTGGATCCCGATCTGAATCGGATTGGCGGTTTTGACGCAATCGGAATAAAAGACATCGGGTTGGGAGAAGATGGCCAGATAGATTGTGGCGGCAGTCTTTTTGGACAATTGAGTCAGATAGGGAAGGGCAATATTGCGTAATTCCACTTTTTGCAGCGCGGCGTTACCGATTAAGAACGCTTTGATGCCCAAGCGATAACAACCGGTCTGTTTTTCGCGTTCGACAAAGCCGTTGCGGCATAAGGTGTTTAACAGACGATAGGCGGTGCTGATGCTCAAGGCGGAGAGCTGGCCGATGCGCGTTAATGATAGCGGTACGTTTTGCTCGGCTAGTAATTCCAAAAGACTGAGCGATTTTTCCACGGTTTTGACTT
>JASFQO010000277.1:0-4564 GCA_050115405.1 Bacillota bacterium | reverse complement strand
ATTTGATTCTGGAGATAAAAGACCTAAAAATCAATATCCATTTGGATGAGGGAATATTAACGGCAGTACGGGGGGTGAATCTTCACATTGCGAAGGGAGAAACCCTGGGGATTGTCGGTGAATCCGGATGCGGAAAATCATTAACCAGCAAAGCCATCCTGGGGATTAATGATCAAAAATGTAAGACCGAAGGAGAGGTATTTTTCGAAACCAATGATAGTGGAAGAATAAATCTGTTGACCTTGAATCCGCAAGGCCGGGAAATTAGAGAAATACGCGGGAAACAGATATCCATGATTTTTCAGGAACCGATGGTAGCTTTTTCCCCCTTATATACCATTGGCAACCAAATTAATGAAAGTACCAGGCTGCATATTAGCAATGATCAGGAGCAGTCTAATCTAAAGCCATTTCCATTGAAATGATGCAAAAGGTGGGAATTGCGAATGCCCCGGCATTGGATGTGACCATCCAGGCCCAGATTTTGGAGCTGATGAAACAATTACAGCAGGATTTACACATGTCCATCCTTTTTATAACCTATGATTTAGGTACGGTAGCCGGGATGTGTGACCGTGTGGCCGTGATGTATCTAGGTAAAATAGTGGAGACCGCAGCGGTGACCGAAATATACGCCAACCCATTTCATCCTTACACCAAGGGATTAATTGGTTCGGTTCATAAAATAGGAACGAAGAAAGCAGCAAGATTATTTTCCATCGAAGGCACGGTGCCGTTGGCCTTAAATCTACCGTCCGGATGTGGTTTTTATGAACGCTGCCAAGAGAGAATTGAGGAAGTTTGTAATGTTAGAGAGCCTGATCCGGTGGATTTGGGAAACGGACATTCGGTAAGTTGTTTTGCTTGCTTGGGAAAATGCGGTGGTTGTAAGGGAGGCGAGCTCAATGGCTGATCTAATTCTTCAGGTTAAAAATATTTCCAAGCGGTTTGTTTCCCGAAATGTATGCGTGAGAGCTGTCACCGATGTACTTTGGATATTATCGAAGAACCGTTAAAGGCTAATTTTCCTAAAATGCGCAAAGGCGAAATGGATGAAAAAGCAAAGGCGGTTGCGGTGAAAGTAGGATTGAATCCCTTCTATTTAGCCACCGGCAAAAGCCACCGAACCCAGATGGCGCTCTCTTTGGCAACCCCATCCTTCAACCAATGGTCCGGTAAACTTCACGCTTGGCTTGAGCAAGATACTGACGCCAAATCAGCCGCCCCGCCGGTAAAGACCGTCATCTCGGCGTAGGTGGGCAGAATGTAGTGACCGCAACTGTCGGTTAACACAACTTCCCGCCCATTGGAAACGCAAACATTGGCGAGTCCCGGTTCGTTGCGGTCATACTTTCCGTCCCGGTCGCGGTCCCAATAGACGGTCCCTTTTTGCCGGTTGGGGTCAACTGCTATAACGGGAATTTCTAAGATTAGTATCAACAAGGCAACAAGCAGGGTCAACAATGATTTTTTCAATAAGGTCAACCTCCTTTTGGTTTTGGTTGGCCTTATTATAACTTAATAATTTTAAAAATTTTCCTATTTAGGTTAAAGATGGGATTAAATTTAGTTTAAACAGATTATGAATCACTAAAGCGTTTTCGGCTTCGTCCGGCACAAAAAGCGAGGTACAATATTAAAGTATTATTTCATTATTACATATGCAGTGCTAATGACCCAAGTAAACTCGCAATACATTCGGAATTTCCAAATCACGCCGACCGATTCCATAGCCGTTTTTTTTAAACGGTAAGTTCTAGTTTATCAGTGAATTGGTAGACATGGGCATATTACGCTGGCGCGGAACATTCGTCAGACCGAAAAAACGGACCGCCAAACTTTGTTTGGCGCATCCTTTGCCACCCATGCGGATACTATCACTCTGATGCTGTCGGAACGGGTTGGCTGGCGGCAGGCTGGTCTATACCGAGCAATATTCCGTAAGGGCGAAAATGAAGGCGCGGAGGCATGACCCAACAAGCCGTTCCAGCTTTTACATTCGCTGAGGCGGCAAAGACAGATCCGGTCAGCTAAAACCGCGCTCCCATTTTGAGATTGCCTTATTCTCATTTTACTTTCAGTGTCCGAAGGTAAGCTTTGGTTGCGTCATTGATCCGGTAGCTTTCGATGGCTTTCTGGATGGCCTTGTTATGGGTCCATTTTTCTAAACGCCGCTCCCGAATGAATGGCAGGGTGGGCTCGTACTGTTTGACCAATGCCGTGGCTAAAAACCAGGCAATCATCATGTTTACGTAATATTCCTCTGACTGGACATTTGCTACCAGATCAAGGATCTCCGGCTGGAAATGATCACCGAGATAGAAGCTCATCAGCATTTTAACGCCGAAGCGCACGGTGAAGGTCCGGCCGGATTTCAGCCAGACTTTGATCTTCGCGTAGAGCTCGGGAAGATGCTTTTGAAATACCTTCGGTGAAATCAGGTCACAGGTTGCCCAGTTGTCGATGTACGGTAGGAATTTCTCTAAAGCCAGAATCGCGGCGTCATACTCCTTGATGGTTTCAATCAAAAAGCCATGTAAATTGTTTTCCTCATAGTACTCATGGGGCAGTATCCGGAGGAACTCCCTTGATTCCGGCGTTTTGGAAAACTCCCTGGAAAATTTCCGCAGCTCCGGAGTACGTACGCCAATGACGGTATCCGGGCTGATCGTCGGTACGAATTTACAATGAAACTCTTTATATTTCAGATCTTGAAGCTCAAACAGCCTGGCTTGAACCGTTTCTTTCACGCTGCTCATTATTGCTCCTTTCTTGCCGGACGGTAGGGTCACAGCCTTTTGTGACCGAGGTTTTTTCGTCAAACACGTCCCTCTGATCGCAAATAATCTTGGTGATTGCTTGTTTTCAGCCTTGGTTATCCGCCAACCCGGATAAACCCGTAACAAACGGCCCGCAATGGGGTGCGGTTTATTTGATAATTTTATTCTATGGGATACACATAGATCTGTCAATACAGGACTTAAATCCGGAAGCTTTTAAAAAAATCGTGAATTTGACACCCAGAGAATACAAAAATAAGCACCAAACATTCTTAGACATATAACAAAATGAATACTGCATTGTAGGGGGAGAATTGGGCTGGCGGCGCTCCCCTGAGGCTAACTAAGTCCGTACCTGAAACTGCCAGCCGTCCCCTGATTGCAGCGTCCGTTTTCAACGGGTTGGGCCACCCCGTATTCCGTGGCGTTCATGGTACCCAACCAATTGAAACGGCAATAAGTTATAATGACATGTATTTTCTTGAGGGAGTCCAGTCGGTTTCGGAAAAATAAACTACTTTCTCGTTTAAGGCTCCGGTTGGGCATACGTTCACACAGGCCATGCAAGCGGCGCAGGCGCTTTGATTGATTTCCGTATTTAATCCCGCGGCAACGACGGTCTGATCGCCGCGGTTGACAAAGCCTAAATTGCTCAGGCCGGAAATTTCCTGGCAAGCCCGCACACACCGTCCGCACAGAATGCATTTATTCGGGTCATAATAGATAACGGGACTGGAATCATCTTCAGGTTTGAGGTTGGTATTCTCCTCATATCTGCTGTTAGCGATGCCCGCCTGTCGAATCAGACTCTGCAACTCACAAGACGCCATCGGGGTCGGGACACCTTTGGCGCAGGTAAGACAATTATGGTGTCCCGATGCCATTAAAAGCTCTAATATTATGCGCCTGCAGGTATTCAATTCTTCATCATCGGTGCTAACTTCCATGCCAGCTTGAACAGGGGTACAGCAGGCCGCCGTCAAATCTTTCCTGCCTTTGATTTTTACCAAGCATAATCTACATGCGCCATATTCTGTCAAGTCGTCATGATAACATAGATGCGGCAGGGCGATTTTATTATCCTGGCAGACAGTCAGCAAATTCTGGCCTTTTAGCGCGGTAACTTTTTGGCCGTTGATTATTAAAGAAACGCTTTCTTTTTGCGTTTCAGCGCGCCCGTTTTCATCAAAAAAACTGCTGAAAAGGTTTAACTTCTGGGCGACGGCGGCCAATGGATAACCATCGGAATTTTGGGGAAGCCCGGTACTTTCAAAGGGATGAGTCAACACAGCGCCTCGGTCCATTGTAAAGTTTCCGATGCCGACTGTTTTGGTTACACAGATAACTTTTTTATCCTTGAATACATACTTTATGCCTTTTAAGCCGTCTTCACAGATAAGTGGGATGATCACGGTCGCGGCATCATACATTGCTTGCTTTTTGATGTCGTTGCGATGTTTTTCGACCAGATTTACCGTACACCCGATACTGATTAAATCTTTTCCGAGCACGTTATAGCCATCCGTCTTCAACATGTCCGTCAACTTGTTCATCATTGCCGTCCCACCGATACCACAGGCTTTAACACAGGTATCGCAACTTATGATAACAATTTGATCACTGGGGAGAAGTTGCTTTTTTAACTCCGCGTAGCTTAAAGCACGAAGCGAGATTATCATTTTTCCGCCTCCATCATTAGTAATTTATGGGAATATATCTTTTCGCCGGTACAGAGTCCATATTCTTTTCCCTGTTCAGTTTGGTATTCTTGATAGGGCATGGTA
>JASFQO010000276.1:0-4564 GCA_050115405.1 Bacillota bacterium | reverse complement strand
CGACGGACTGGGGTGGGGCTATAACCCTGTCAATGTCGAACGTTATAATCGCTGTTATGGAACTACCGGCCTGCCGTTGCCGAAAGATCCGCAGTGGATGCAATGGCGCCGGGAACAAGTCACCAACTTAGTACGTAAGATCTACTTGCAGGCAATTGCCCTTAAACCGCAGATCAAAGTATCTTGCGCCATGATTACCTGGGGCGACAGCCCTAAAACGACAAGTGATTGGAAAAATTCGGACGCCTATACCGAGGTTTTTCAGGATTGGCACGGCTGGCTGCAGGAAGGAATCATCGATCTCGCGTTGCCCATGAATTATTTTTCCGATTGGAAACCGGCCCGGCGACTTTGGTATAATAAATGGATTGAATGGGAAAAGGATCATCAATACGGGCGACAAATCGCCATAGGTGTCGGCGGGTTCTTGCAATACTTCGAAGACTCGCTGGCCCAAATCCGCCGCGCCAGCCAACCCTCAAAGTCCCAAAACCATGTCGCCGGGGTCGCCTTATTTGCGTATGGTTGGAATAATATCTACAGTAACGAAGATTATCGCAAACCGGCCTACGCCAAAACGTTACCCCGTCAACCGCATGTCTATAAAACCGCGACGAACGGCTGGCTCTTTCCTTTGTTATCCAAACGCGGCTATTACCGAGAACCGGCCCGGGGTAAAAAAATTCATACCAAACCGGTTTTTCCGAAACCGGCGCCTATCCCCGCCATGCCCTGGAAGTCGCGGCCAACCAAAGGCTATTTGCAGGGGACGGTCGTCACTTCTGCCGGGGACGGCTGCGACCATGCGCCGGTAACGATTGAAGCGACCAACCTCAAAAAGATAGTTGTGAAACGGCAGGTCTTCACCGACGGCAGCGGTTGGTACGGTTGCGCCGAGCTGCCGCCGGGAATTTATCGGGTCGGTCTTGACGGAAAAGACCACCCCCGAATGGTTAAGATCCGTCCCGGGGTGGTCAGTAAGGTCAATTTGACGCTAAAGTAATTTATAAATCCAGTTGAATCCGAAATTTCAAGACGGCCTTATCATCCTCAATCCGGATACTTAACTTATTGTCGATTTCGTCGTCATAACGGCCGTAATAATGCTCCAAACGGCGTGGCCCACCGGGCCGGTTGGCGTCAATAATATTCTGAGATATTTTTCGAGCGCGCAGCGAATGAGCAATTGCCTGCCGATACCATCTCTTCAAATACAAATTACGCGCCTCTTTCTGATGAGCATAGGCTTTACCCAGACCATAACGATAATAACCCCGTCGAGCGGCCCGCTGCGCCCGCTCCAGATAAATAGTGGTTTTCCGAATGACTTGTCTGGCCTTTACCCGTCCATACGAATCATGTCGGGGAGGAGGAACCGGAACCGGAGCCGGACGGCGTTTCCGGGGTGGTGGCGGCGGTGCTCCCTGGCGACGACGTTCCGCCTCTTTCCGGCGGCGTCGTTCATCCTGACGACGGCGTTCCGCCTCTTTCCGGCGGCGTTGTTCATCCTGACGACGGCGTTCCGCCTCTTTCCAGCGGCGTTGTTCATCCTGACGACGGCGTTCCGCCTCTTTCCGGCGGCGTTCGTCATCCTGACGGCGGCGTTCCGCCTCTTTCCGACGACGTTCGTCATCCTGGCGGCGGCGTTCCGCTTTTTTCCGACGACGTTCGTCATCCTGACGGCGACGGTCTGCTTTATTCCAGGGGCCTTGGTCATGATGGTTGCTTAAAACAGGTTGATAACGGAGAGCAGCATCGGTTCTAATATCCGCGGCGCGCGCGACCGTGCTAAAACTGCCAATTATTAGTAAAATACAAATTAACAATTTTTTCATAACTAATCCTCCACTTCTTTAATTATACAAATATTGGTATTCGCCTTTTTCTTTGAAAATCCTTTGATCTTTTGTTTGAAATTTCAGTTAAACGGCGAAAAAAACTTTTGGTTATTTTTTACTTATTTGTTTAACACAATCTTGACCTGTCCGGACTTGCCAGAAAAGCTCTTCCGTGATAAGCTATAAATATTCTAAAACAGAAAGAGTTTAATGCCAATGAACTCCAAAATACGGAAGTTTTTATCTTATTACCGCCCTTATTTGGGCATTTTCTTCGCCGACCTAGCTTGTGCGTTTACCGCTGCGGCAATCAGTCTGTCCTTTCCAATGATTATCCGTTACATCACCAAAGACGTGCTTCAGACGGAAGCTGCGGTTGCGAGGGGATTCATCGGAAAACTGGTTCTATTGATGATCGGACTGACTGTAATTGAATACTGTTGCAATTATTTCATCACTTCCTACGGGCATATCATGGGCGCCAAAATGGAATTTGACCTCCGCAATGAGATCTTCAATCACCTCCAAAAGTTATCATTCAACTTTTATGACAACCAAAAAACCGGCCAACTGATGTCCAGGATCACCAATGACTTGTTTGAAATCACCGAACTCTATCACCATGGTCCGGAAGACCTGCTGATCTCACTGACCAAGCTTGGCGGAGCCTTCATTATCTTATGCAACATCAATCTCCGCCTGACAATAGTAATTTTCGCCTTTATTCCCTTGATGGTTTGGTTTGCATACTACTACAACCATAAAATGCGCAAGGCTTTCCGGCACAACCGGGAAAAAATCGCCGACATCAATGCCACTACCGAAGACAGTATCTCCGGGGTCCGGGTGGTCAAGTCATTTACCAACGAGGAATTGGAGTTGGAAAAATTCCGGGAAAACAACCATCGTTTTGTCGCCAGTAAAAAAGAGAGTTATCGCTATATGGGCCGTTACCATAGCGGCATTAATGCTTTTAGCTCCCTTATTTACATAGTCTTGGTGTTGGCTGCGGCCGCTTTCATCAAGCAAGGCCGGATCAGCCCGCTCGACCTGTTGACCTTCTTGCTTTACATTAATATATTTTTGGAACCGATCAAAAAATTAATTAACTTTGGCGAACAATTTCAAAACGGCTTGTCCGGTTTTGACCGCTTTTATGAAATACTATCCATCGAGCCGGACATTATCGACGCCAAACATGCGGTCACACTAACCGGAGTTCAAGGTGTGATCGAATTCGCTAATGTCTCTTTCCGATATAACGAAAAAAGCGCGGTCATTCTCTCGGAGGTCAATCTAAAGGTAAATGCCGGGGAATATATCGCTTTAGTCGGTTCATCAGGAGTCGGCAAGACCACCCTGTGCAGCCTGATACCCCGGTTTTATGAAGTGAGCGGCGGCAGTATCAAGTTGGATGGCCGGGATATCCGGGAAATTAAACTGAAATCTCTCCGGCAAAACATCGGTATTGTCCAACAGGAGGTTTATCTGTTCGCAGGGTCGGTCATGGAAAATATCCGTTACGGCAAACCGGACGCGACTGAAACGGAGATAATCGCCGCATCTAAAAATGCCAACGCGCATGAATTTATTATGGGGCTGCCGGAAAGGTATTATACTGATATCGGCCAACGGGGCATCAAACTTTCAGGGGGTCAAAAACAGCGCTTAAGCATTGCCCGAGTTTTTTTAAAAAACCCGCCGGTCCTGATCTTTGATGAAGCGACTTCCGCTTTGGATAATGAAAGCGAGAAAGTAGTCCAGGAATCCTTGGAAACCCTGGCCCAAGGTCGGACCACTTTTGTCATTGCCCACCGGCTGTCAACAATCCGTAACGCCCGCCGGATCCTGGTGCTGACCGATACCGGGATCGCCGAGGAAGGCGACCACCAAAGCCTGCTCGCGCAAAAAGGTATTTATGCCCAATTATATCGGATGCAATTTAAATAGGAAAAAAGCACTGTCACAGCAATGACGGTGCTTTTTTTTAATGCCATATGTCCGGTTTGAATTGACCGAAATTGACCTAAATTGACCAAGGATAACGATTGATCTGAAACGATTCCCCATTAACGGTAAAGCCGGTCGGTTTGGCATTGGAACCGCTGTAGCTGAGATTAAAACCAAAGCTTACCGAACCCTTAAACGGGATGGTCGAGTTATAACTGAGATTTTTGACGGTAACCCGCGTCTCGCTCTGTGTGAAACTGGCATTCCACATCTGAGTTATTTTCTGATTACCGGCAAAAGACCAAACGATTGTCCAACCATTGATAGCGGTCGACCCATTATTTTTGATGTCAATGCTAACTGTGGCCCCGGTACCCCAGTCATACATGGTATAAGTAACAATGCCCGCGCCGTTGTTGGAGGCGGTTGGCGTCGCCGTCGGCGTAATCGAAATAGTCGGGGTAGCGGAAATGGTCGGCGTAGGAGTATCCGTCCCCGTCGCTGTAGGCGAAGGAGTGATTGAACTAAAATACTCTTTTAACCACTTTAAAGCCGGACGTTCCGTACCGGAAGAGGTGATTAAATGCGTATTGTCTTTCCAGGTCTGGCCCTGAATCCACCCCCACAAAGTAATCCCTTTAACCGACGCATGTTCCCATAAAACCGGAAACTTCTCTTTGTATCTGGCTAACTGCGTGCTATCGTCGCCGGTGATATCCAGCTCGGATACATAAATTGGCAATCCCGTCGCGGCCAGGGTGTCCAAAACGGTCTTC
>JASFQO010000275.1:0-4567 GCA_050115405.1 Bacillota bacterium | reverse complement strand
ATTTATAGTGTAGCGGGATGGTAAAGGATTTGACGCAAGTAATGAACCCTTTCCAAAGTATCAATAAGGAAGGTAAACAGGTTTTTAGTTTACTTCAAAAAAGAGGCCCGTTAACCAAGAATGATCTGTCAAAAATAATTCAGACCAACTTTACGTCCGTAAACCGGGTGTTGCAGCCTTTGGAAGACCGGGACCTTCTGGTCGAAGTGGGAGTCGGAAAATCTTCCGGGGGCCGTAAACCGGTTTTGTATGATATTAACCCCAATTCCTTTTATATCCTGGGTGTCGATATATCCCGTCCTTATACTCAAGTAATTGTCACCGGCCTCAAAATGAATATTTTGGATAAGGTCAGGTTTCCGATGGACGAAAGTTTCACTCCGGAAAAGACTGCTGGCGCCATCGGAGCGATCTTCGCCGCGGTCCGCCGGCGATTGGCGCTTGACCATAACCAGTTTTTGGGGGCCGGTCTGAGCGCCGTCGGGCCTTTGGACCGCGTCAAAGGGGTTATGACCAATCCGATCAATTTTGCCGCTCCGGGATGGTTTGGGGCGCCCATTCGCAGCATGGTTGCGGAGTCATGCGGTTTGCCGACATTGATCGATAATGGGGCCAATACGGCGATTTTGGCGGAGTATACTTTCGGTCTGGGAAGAGGATATGGGAATATCGCCTATTTCAACTGCAGCACCGGAATTCGCACGGGAGGAATTGCGGCGGGGCACATTATCCGGACCATCAATGACGCCGAGGACGCCTTCGGTCACATGGTGATCGATGTTGACGGTGAATTGTGTTATTGCGGCAACCACGGCTGTATTGAGTGTTACGCTTCGATCCATGCTATCTGTCAAAAGTATATCGCCGCGGTTAAGCAGGGGAGTCCGTCCACGATCGCCAAAGCGGTTGAGGAGATTGATTATCCGGATATCTTTCAAGCGGCGGAAGCAGGGGAAGTTTTGGCGGGAGAGATTATTACCCGGGCGGCGACCAGTTTTGGGGCGGGATTGGCCAATTATATCAACTTGTTAAACCCGGGATTGGTCATTCTAAGCGGACCCCTGATCAGCATTTCCGACTTGTATTACCGGATAAGTACGGAAACGGCTTTACAGAGACTGTATCCCGGCGGGGCTGACCGGGTTAATTTCAGTAAGGGCGGGAATTTTGGTGAAGACGCCGTATCGTTGGGTGCCGCGGTGATGGTGACCGAGTATTATCTGTCTTAAACACCGCAATTTCCGAAAAAACGAAGTCGGCATCGATAAAAACGAAAGGAGCGATAATACTTACTTGATTATTGTCTTGAGGCAAAGTTAGCGTCTTAGCGAGAATGGATTCAAAAAAAACCGAATAGATTTTTTATCCTTATAGCGCTTAATTTCAAAGACAACCGAAGCGGTCTTTGAAAACGGGGGATCCAAATTAATGGGGTGAATAACTGTCCCGCCGTGTCCGGATGACAGTTTAGGGTTACTCTGCGACCCGAATCCGTCAGCTAACTTCGTCAGCGTAACAGGGGGGAGTCTAATATTGCCGCGGACTTCTCATGCCCACGGCATTTTGTTGTTAAAATGAGGTGAAATATATAAAGGAGTGAACCTAAAATGCGTGTAAATACGAATAAATACATCTGGTTGGGAGTTGTCGTTTTTTTGTTGATCGCCGGACGGCTGGTCTTCAAAGGCCATAGTAACGAAAAAAAAGGTTATACCGTAGGTGTTGTCACCGGGACCACCTTTGAAAAAAAAGCCCGGGAATTTGCGAATGTCAAGGAAGTTAAGCTTTATGAAGACGATAATCAGACCCTGCGGGAGTTGAACGCCGGCAGGGTGGATGCGGTGGTCACCGACCGTTTGGTGGGTCTGATCGGGATCAAGGAAGGCGGTTACGATAACCTGCAAATTGCCGGTGATCTTCTTTATCGGGAGACCATCGCCGTGGCCTTCAATCTTGAAGATCAAACCTTGCGCCAGGCGATAAACCGGGCTTTGCAAGAGGTGATTGCCGACGGAACCTACGCCGCGATCAGCCGGAAATATTTTGGCCGGGATATTTTGGAGGGTCTCGAAAGAGGGACGACCCATCCCGATGAGCTGGAAGGGACTGATGCCTCCTGGGCGCGAGCCAAGCGGGCGGGAAGGATTCGTTTCGCCATGAGCGGCGGTTATCCCCCGTTTAACTATTATAATAAAGAAAATGAGTTGACCGGTTTTGATGTGGAAATCGCTAAAGCGGTCTGTGCCCGGCTGGGAGTCAAATATGTCCCGATTACGACTGCTTGGGATGGAATTGTTGAAGGACTGCGGGCGAAACGTTATGAAGGAATCTGGGGGAGTATGGCGATTACTTCGGAACGGTTAAAAGTGGTTGATTTTTCCGATCCCTACTATCTCTCCGGAGCGCAACTGGTCGTTCCGACGGATTCGGAGATCGGCGGACCGGAAGATTTGCAATGAAGGCGGTCGGGTTGAAAGTTGGAGCTGTTGAAAGTTGGACATTGGCGACTATTTTCATGAGGGGAAATGTATTTCGGAAGCTTTTAATAGGACGTGATCAAATTTGAATTATGATTTCGCACAAATTATTCATTACCTGCCTTTTTTTTTGCCGGCTACCTGGATGACGATTAAAATTACCTTTTCCGGAATAGTCATCGGTCTTCTGATCGGCTTTCCGGTGGCTTTCGGAAAAATATCCCCGTTGAAATTGCTGAATATACCGGCGAAAATGTATATCGGAATCATCCGGGGAACTCCCCTATTGTTACAGATTTTTGTGGTGTATTTCGGTCTGGTGCGTTTCGTATCTCTGCCGCCTTTTCCTTCCGCCGCGTTGGCTCTTGGAGTCCATAACGGCGCCTATATTGCCGAAATTATCCGTGGGGCGGTCCAGTCGATTGATAAAGGGCAGATGGAAGCCGCCCGTTCACTGGGTATGACCTATTTACGCGCCATGTGGCGGATCATCCTGCCCCAGGCGCTGCGACGTTCACTGCCTCCGTTGGGGAATCAGTTCATTATCGCCCTTAAGGATTCGTCATTGGCCAGTACGATTACCATCCGGGAACTGATTTTGACCTCGCGTCAGTTGGCGGCGTCCAATTTTTTAATGATGGAGATGCTGGCGATTGCGGCCCTGTTTTATCTGGCTTTAACCGGGATTTTAACGTTTACCGTCAACCGTCTGGAAAAACGGTTGGCGGTCAGCGACGCCCGATAATGATTTCCGACCGGGCGGCGCTGTTGTCATGTGTTTGGAAGAGGAGAAGAATATGATCAAAATTGAAGATTTATATAAAAGTTTTGGCGCGCTTCAGGTCCTGAAAGGAATCAACCTTGAAGTTGCCGAGGGCGAGGTGGTGGTGATCATCGGGGCCAGCGGTTCCGGTAAATCCACCTTGTTGCGGTGCCTGAATTTTTTGGAAACCGCCGATGCGGGAAAAATCTACTTGGAAGGCAAATTGATTCATCGTACCAAAAGCGATATTAATGGTGTTCGGCGCGAAGTAGGGATGGTCTTTCAACATTTCAATCTCTTTCCCCATAGGACGGTTTTGGAAAACATTATTGAAGGGCCGACGCAGGTGAAAAAGGTAAAAAAGGAAGCCGCCGCCGACCTTGCCCAGGGACTGTTGGACAAAGTCGGTCTACTGGATAAGGCGGATTCATATCCCGCCAAACTCTCGGGAGGACAAAAACAACGGGTGGCTATCGCCAGGGCGTTGGCGATGCAGCCCAAGATCATGCTGTTTGACGAGCCGACCTCAGCCTTGGACCCGGAACTGGTCGGTGAGGTGATTTCGGTCATGAAGGACTTGGCAGAGGAAGGTATGACGATGATCGTGGTCACCCATGAAATGTGGTTTGCCCGGGAGACCGCCGACCGGGTAATTTTTATGGATCAGGGGATAGTAATTGAAGAAAATACTCCGGAGCGGATCTTTACCGCGCCGGAAGAAGAGCGGACCAGGGCTTTTCTGCGGCAGATTATAAATTAAGACTTTGAAAAGGAGGCGACCCTCATAATTTATCAGCAGAAACAGCAGAAAATTGCTGAAAAAATAGATCCCGTCGCGGGTGTTGTTTATTGGCAGGACTGGAAATGGCAGCTTAAAAACTCCATTAAGGATATTGCGACTTTTGAAAGCTTGACCCAAATTCACTTTGACCAAGCAACCAGAGAAAAACTGGAGGCGACGACCGCCAAATTTCCCTTGTCAATCACACCCTATTATTTATCATTAATCGATGTTGCGGATTATGAAAATGATCCCGTTTTTAAACAGGCGTTCCCCGACGCCCGGGAGTTAATTGTCCAGGACTGGGAGATGCCGGACCCTTTGGCTGAGGAGACGGATAGTCCTGCCCCCGGAATCACCCACCGCTATCCGGACCGGGTATTGTTTCATATCAGCAATCTGTGCGCAATGTATTGTCGGCATTGTACCAGAAAAAGAAAGGTGGGGGATGTCGGTTCCATCCCGGACCGGAGTGAGATCCGCAAGGGACTGAGTTATATCAGAAATAATTCCGCAGTCCGGGACGTATTGCTCTCCGGGGGTGAT
>JASFQO010000274.1:0-4590 GCA_050115405.1 Bacillota bacterium | reverse complement strand
ACTTTACCCTCATTGCTTCCGCTTGTCAAGTAAAAAATTAGAAAACAGCCAAAATTTCTGATTATTCTTATTGCTTTAACGGACCAAATGTCAGCCCATTTTGCGTCGCAACACGGCCCCTACCGGAACCGGACGATCAACCGGGAAATAGACCCGGTAACTATTATGGGCAATTGCCAGCGGCATTCCATTAAGGTCGGTCATTTGATCAACCGCCACCGGCAAAGTGGCTTGAGGCAAGAGCATCTCCACTTCGTCATCCGCAGCCAGACGGTTACGCACTCCCACAAAAATCCGGCGCCGGTCGGCCTGACACTCAAGGACCGTCCCCACCAGATCATGCGTTTTGGTGTATTTCCGTTCCGGAGTCATCTCATGAATCATTTCGTCACTGAAATAAAAACCCGTCGTATAGCCGCGATAGGATGTTTTTCGCAGTTCCTCAAGCCATTCCGGCCGGCAGACATAATGCTCCGGGTCGCGCCGCCAGGCGTCCAGCGCCCAGCGGTATGTCCGGGTGACTAACGCTACATAATAAGCGGACTTCATCCGGCCTTCCACTTTCAAACCGGTAACGCCCGTCCGGAGAATCTCCGGCAAATACTCAATCAAACATAAATCTTTGGAATTCAACAAATAGCTGTAACGTCCATCATTCTCCACCAACAGCGGGTCATTGGGCCGGGTCGAGTCGGTGATCGCATACTCCCAACGGCAGGGTTGGGTACAGTCTCCCCGGTTGGCGCTGCGCCGGTTGCGATGGGCCGAGAGCAGACAACGTCCGGAGTAAGCGACACATATCGCGCCGTGGATAAACAGCTCCAACTCAACTTCGGGCGTTTCCCGGTGTACCGCCGCAATCTCCGCCAGATTCAGTTCCCGCGCCAGCACCACCCGGCTCACGCCCTGCTCCTGCCAAAACCGCACCGCCGCACTATTAGTGGTGTTCGCCTGGGTACTGAGATGAAGCGGTAGTTTCGGGCTCACCCGACGCACTTGCCGCAGCACTCCCGGATCACTAACGATGACCGCGTCAATCCCGTCGGCCGCCAACTCTTCCGTCACTGCGGCAATCCGGGGCAAATCGTCGTTACGGGCAAAAGTATTCAAAGCGGCATAAACCCTCACTCCCGCCTGATGGGCTTCTTGCACTCCCCGGCGCAGATCGATCAGGTCGAACTCGGCCGCGGCCGCCCGCAAGCTCAACCCCGCCACCCCCACATAAACGGCGTCCGCGCCATACAGGATCGCCGCGCGCAGTTTTTCCAAATTTCCGGCAGGAATCAATAACTCCGGCTGTCGCATATTGCCCTCCATATGATCATCTCGGGACATCGACATAGTAATTGAGATCCGCTCAAAATCGGTCCCGCTTCGCTTTGATGTTGATGCTGTCCTGAATCAAGTTAAAATCCCGATAATTAGAATTCTAACTTTTTTCAAACATCCCGTCAATCCAATTTGTCAGAATTCATGGGGAGCTTTATATTTCAATCCAGCACTTATAACATAAATCCCCGGATCATTCCCAACACTAAAACCGTTTTACCTAATAGCATTAAAAATTGGAAAAATATTAAATATAGTCAATTGGCAACCTAATATAAAAAGGTTAGCTTAATTAGCTTCGTCTAATCAATACTCAAGAGTAATGAGGTGTCTCAAATAAATAATTCCATTACCCCGTTATAGCCTTATTCATGTTAGTACTTTCCCTAATACTAAAAAAAGCTAAGCCTAAAAATGGTTTTGGTTCGGTTTATTGTGGGGAATTGGTATGGATGCCTTTTTAATCTTCCTCTTAAATTTATCCAATCTCATAATCGGCTAAATTAACGTCCAAAAACCGGACCCGTTCGTATTTCGCCGTTCTCGGGACAGGACAAGTACAGTCAAAACCCATTTTTGCGGAAAGACCGTTATCCGTCACCGGGTTTAGCTCGTGCCCGAAGGCGGCCGGGATAATGATTACATCACGGTCCGGGCGGCATCTTGTAACCATTGCGCGTTCAACGTCCTCGGCGTCGTAAAGGTTGACGTCACTGTTAACGGCAGTCACCATCTGAAGATCGGAGAAAGCTGCAAAAGCAGCTAAAATCGCGTTTTTGGCCATGCCGTTTTGCGGTGGATCAATCTGTAAAATCGCATGATAATGGCTTCCGCCGTGGCTTAAATAGACCTTTTTCAACCCCTTTACCTGCTTGGAGATAGTTTGGAAAAGGTTCGCCTCAACCCCCAGTCCGACCGAATTCCAGACTTCTTTTCCCGGTAAAAGCGTCTGGATAACGGGGTTTCTCCGGTGGGTAAGCGCCGTAACGTTTACGACCCACCGGGCTTCCTTTGATGCGTAATAGCCGGTTACCTCGCCAAACGGGCCTTCCGGTTCACGGACGTACGGCAAAATTTCCCCTTCAATGATCAACTGGGCGTCATAAATCCCCTCAACGTCCACTGTAAGACTTTTGCAGAGTTCTGCCGGCCTTTTTAACAACGCCGAAGCTACCGCAAGTTCATCGACATCGATAGGTGCAGCCGAACTTGGCGTAGTTGCCGCGACATAATAACTTGGGTCGACAGCGTTGTTGATGGTAATCGCCAGCGGTTTGCCTTTTGCTTCCGAACGTTCATAATAGTCTCTTAAGTGCCGTCCCACATCCATCAAAAGGCCCAGCCGATCCTTGCCGGTCACCATCAGACGGTGTATCGACGTATTCCGGACGCCGGTATCGGGATCTTTGGCGATAACAACACAGTTATCAAAATACGGTCCGCCGTCTTTTAAAGCCAGCGTCGGAACAGGGACCTGCGTAAGGTCGGGAGTTTCCATCACGATTTCCTGCGCCGGAGCGTTTTTCATGATAACAGGCGCTACCGGCTTACTATGCAGGCTCCGGACCGCTTTTGAAAATAAGAATGGAAGTTCTTCGGCGGTCGTGTCAAATAGGCAGGCCAGGTTCTCACGATTCCACCAAAGACCAGTCGCCAAAGGCCATTTCTGCCCTTTAAGCTTTTCAAAAAGCAACACCTCTTTGCCTTCAAACCGGCTGGCGATTCCGGCCATTTCATGCACCGGATCGACTGCGGTTTTTACTCTGCGAAGCCGCCCCGCGTCTTCCAGCTTTTGGAGTATATCCATAAAATCCAAGTGTTCATTCCTCCTTAAAGTCCTTAAGCAATCGGTTTTCCACATCCGTCAGGGCCTGATTGGTGTTTTCTAGAAGTAAGGTGATTTCCTGTCGCGACGCGCCGTTGATGTGAATCCCGGCCGCGATACATACACGACGGGAAAATGCGGTTGTAAGTCGCAGCGCCCATTCGCGCGCCAGCAAATCCTCCTGATGGTCGGGCGCGCGTAACACACTTACCGTGGCCGAAGTCTTCTTCTGATCCAACCCTCTTTCGGGCGGGCAAGCAAATGCGCAGGCTCCGATATGGGGCGCTTCCCCTCCTCCGATCGTAATACAAAGGTCCTCTCCGCAGATTGTGCAAAGTGCCTCTACACGGTATTTGTCAACCCCGGCGGAGCACAAAAAGCTATTCATTCCATATTTCCCCTTTCCATGGATGAAAGCTGTGGGGCGTGATTCCAAATTGCAACAAAACCTTCCCGACAACATGCGAAATCTCATCCTCAATTGTCCGCGGCGCGTTGTAAAACGTCAGCATGGGCGGGATAATCGTACAGCCTAGATCGGCGGCGCGATACATATTTTTAAGATGAATTTTCCCAAACGGCATTTCACGCGGTACGAGCACGACGCGCCGATTTTCTTTTAAGCAAACGTCCACGGCGCGCACCAGAAGGTTTTCGGCATACCCTACGCTGATGGCGGATAGGGTTTTCATACTGCACGGGACGACAATCATGCCGTCGGTCACAAACGAGCCGCTCGCGATCAGCGCCGCCAGGTTGCGTTCGTCATAGTAAAAATCCGCTAGAGAGAGCAATTCCGCTTCCGCGATATCCGTTTCAAACTTAAGTGTCAGTTTGGCGTTTTGGGTTACGATGAGATGTACCTCGCACTGCTCATGCCGTCGCAGTTCCTGCAAAAGACGGACCCCTAAAATAACCCCGCTGGCGCCGGTAATCCCCACAATCATCCGCATGCTATCCTCCCCTTGGTTTGATAATATGGAGATACCCCCAATCGGAGCCAATGCCAACTTGAGGGTACTCCTTAACCTTACGTTATTTTTTAACGCCAATGGAAGCGTCTAATACCTGCACTTTTCCCTCAAAGCAGGAAACCGGATTTAAGTCGATTTCCGTAACCTCGGGATGCCCGGAAAGATAATCGGACGTTTTGACCAGCACATCCCCAAGTGCCTCAATGTTTGCGGGCGTCCTACCGCGCGCACCGTTTAAAAGCGGAAACGCCTGGATCGAGCGGATCAGTTTCAGCGCCTCGATCCGTCCGAGCGGCGCCATGCGAAACTTCACATCCTTAAAGATTTCGACAAACACCCCCCAAGCCCGAACATCACAACCGGCCCGAACTGCACGTCCCTAATTCCGCCGATGATCACCTCGATTCCTTCCGGGACCATGGGGGAAACCATCACGCCATCGATAACGGCGTCTTTGTTGTA
>JASFQO010000273.1:0-4607 GCA_050115405.1 Bacillota bacterium | reverse complement strand
GGCGCCAATCCTTTACCGGTCCCGCCACTGACATAGTCCCAATAGTCTCCGGGATTTTTTGCCATAATGGAGATACTTTTTGCCGAGTCGATGGCGCTGCCTCCGCCGAGTCCGATTACAAAATCACAACCGGTCTTTTTGACCAGGGACGCTCCTTCCATAACGTGTTCCTTTATGGGATTGGATAATATTTTATCGAATACGACGTAGTCGAGGTCTTGATTTCGGATAATCTTCAGAAGGCGGTCCAGATAACCGTTTTTTTTAATGGAACCACCCGCCGAAATAACTACCAAAGCTTTTTTTCCGGGCAGTTTTTCTCCGGCCAGTTCATTTAGTTTTCCGGGACCAAATAAAATTTTTGTCGGTATGTGATAATTAAAATTCATGTTAAATCCTCCTTGAATAGTCGGTATAGTTTATTTTGACGATTATTTATAGTATTATATTTATAGGAGTTTTTAACAAGCATGCACTTTTTTGATAGATAGTATCTTGGAGGATATTATCTGAGCTGGAGGGCAAATATGACTGAGAAAAATCAGAAGGGCAAAGAGGCCACATGTGAAATTGAGGTGGCCTTTGGTGTTATCGGGGGTAAATGGAAGCCGTTGATCTTATGGTGCCTGGGAGAATGTCATTCACTTCGATTTGGCCAACTTCAGCACCTGATACAGGAGATTACTCCCAGGATTTTAACCAAACAACTAAGAGAGCTTGAGGAGTATCGGCTGATCGAAAGAAAAGTATATCCGGAAGTCCCTCCTAAAGTCGAGTATTCGATTACGGATCGGGGCCGGGATGCTATCCCCATTTTGGATATGATGTGTGAATGGGCGGATAAATATGATTATTTCGGCTATAGAATTAAATATAACCTTTGTGAAAAAATTTGAGTTTTCCCTGTGTATGAAAAAGAGGCGTGCATCAGGTCCCGGGAAAAACGCCCCGGGTCGAAGAAGGAGGGGAGATTTCGCAACTAAAAAAACGTACTGACATTACGCCAGTACGTTTTTTTATGCATGTTTCAATGTTACTATCAGGTGGTGGGGATTAGTGGAATAATTTGACTTATAATTTCAGCAACTAAAGTGATGATACTAATTATAGTGGCAGCCATAGTTTTCACCTCCTTACCAATTGTTTTGCTCTTGTCAAGTTTTAGACTGATAAAAGATTATTAACCTAATATCCCGACGCGAGCATCAAGTTTTTACCCCGCTTTTCGAATTATGGACAAAGTTCAGGGAAAACGAGGTAAAAAGGTAATATTTTTTGAGATTCGCCTTGCTGTGTTCTTAACCCCACACACAACAACTACCGTTGTTGGTCAAATCATCAAAATATCGCCCGCTATTATGATGATAATTTTTATAACTGTTCAGGCTTATAGAATTCAGAAGACAGAATCCGATCCTTCGAAGCCTATCTTTAGGGTTTTTATTCTGACTACTTAATTCTGACTACTTAATTCTATTCCATAAATTCTAATGTTCTGATAGTCCCCGCAATTCACGAACTGTTTGATAACATAATGATTCATCGCCGAGTTCGTTGATATTTATGCTTTTAGATGCGTTTATAGTTTTTAATTGTTGTCGCCTCCTGAATTCTTATTGACATTATACCAGATGTTATACAATTTTACTAGTATTTTCCATAACTTTTATGTTAAGAATTTTATGTAATTAAGTTAAGAATTTTATGTGAGTCTAACAGGTATCAATTGATTTCAACAAATGGCGAATGGGGGTTGTCCACAAAAGGGGATCATTGGATTTATTGTTTATTGAGGGATGCATTATTTCAGGAAATGAAGGAATATCCGTAAGGAACCGGTTTTGTGTCTAGTCAACATTATCCAAATGTTGTATAATTCAATTAATGAACATTGGGTTGACGGGAGGGTGCAATAAATGGCGGAACAATTACGGATTGTTGTGATTTATTATTCTTTAGAAGGCAATACGCGCCTGGCGGCGCAGATCATCGCGGCGCAGACCGGGGCGGATTTGTTGGAATTAAAACCGCAAAAGGAGTTGGGTACCCACGGCTTTTTAAAATATTTTTGGGGCGGCAAGCAGGCGATGCTGAAAGAAAAGCCGGCCTTGGCGCCACTGGAACGTAACCCCGGAGAGTATGACTTAATTTTTTTGGGCACGCCGGTTTGGGCTTTTACCTATGCGCCGTCGGTCCATACTTTTTTGACCGAGTATTCATTGCGTAATAAGCGAATCGCCCTTTTTTGCTGTGACGAAGGCTGCCGGGGCAAAACATTCGCCAATTTACGGGCTGCTTTACCCGAAAATAAAATTCTGGGTGAATTGGAATTAGTGTCACCATTACGCAAAGACCGGGATCAGATTGAAAAACAGGTCAAAACCTGGGTAAAACAGATTCTGGCTGACAGAACGGGTCAAGGTTGATCCGTTTCCCCATCCGTCAGCCATTTGGGCCGGATAGTTACCGGTTGATATTGGTCAATATAGGCTAAGGCGTCCGTCACGCTGGGAGTAATATAATAAAGCTCACGGCATCCCGCTTTGGCGAAGTTTTGGGTGAAGAAGTTTTCGAATTGGGCGAACAGTTGCCGGTAGAAATCATTAATATTCAGGATAACCACCGGTTTTTGGTGGTAATTCAATTGTTTGAGAGTAATAATCTCCAGCAACTCCTCAAGCGTTCCATAACCGCCCGGTAGAGCGATAAAGGCGTCGGAACGGCGGTCCATGGTGGCTTTGCGGGTGCGCATATCTTTCGTGACAATCAGTTCTTCGCAATACTCATAAACCACGTTTTTGATATTTAAGGCTTGGGGAATGACCCCGATTACCTGACCCCGCAGCTCATGGACTGCTTTGGCTGTCGCCCCCATCAAACCCCGCATCCCGCCTCCAAACAACAGCTTGTCGCCCCGTCTGGCGATTTCCCGCCCCAATTCGGCCGCCGCCGCAAAATAAAGCGGGGCGATGGTCTCACTGGAAGAACTATAGACACAGATTGTTCGGTTCATAAGTGTTTAAAGCAAAAGTTCTGCTTTGGCCTCCTTTACTATGATTAAAAAATTTGTTAATCTATAGGTATTATAGCACCGCGCGCCAATTCTTTAAAGCCTGTTAAAATGGAGGCAGATTTTTATTACCGGATGACAGGATTTTAGCATTAATTTGGAGAATATTCAAAAATAATAAATAGTAAATAAAAACCAATTTAATTCTGGTATGTTGACATTAGGCGGTAAAATTAACAAGTAGGGAAGGGGTCTGAAAGCATGAATTATGAATTGAGGCAGTATTCTTTTGGGGAGACGATCGGTAAAGCCTTTAATTTGTATTTTAATAATTTTATGATTTTGGTGTTAATTTCACTTCTTTGTCAGATGCCGGTGGTCTTCATGTTTCAGTTCGCGGGCTTGCTCAATTTATCGCAAGGGCTCCAACCTGACTGGCCGGCTTTTTTAATTAAAATGGCGCTCTTTGGCCTGACCGGCCTGGTGGTATGGGCGTTTTTAACGGCGATTGTCATTAACCTGGTCGCTAAAAAATTTTTAGAAGCAAGTTCCGGTTCGATCGCCCACCAAACGGCTTCAGGCCTGTCCTTGATTTTACCGGTGGCCGGTTTATCCATTTTAGTTGGGCTGTTTACCTGGTTGTGGACTATGCTTTTCGTGATTCCGGGGATTATCGCCTGGTTGAGCTATTCGGTCGCCTCCGCGGTTCTGGTGATCGAAAGACAGACGATTAGGCAATCAATCAGGCGGAGCAAGTTTTTGACCAAAGGGAAGCGCTGGGGCATTTTCGGGCTTTTAATAGTTATGGGGATTATCATCTCGTTAATCAACCAATCTTTGGTGTTATTGCTGCATTTTTGCAACCTGTCTCCCGGGGTCCTGGTTTATTTAGATCATGCCGTTTCGGCGCTTACCGGCCCAATTCAAGCTTGTTTAATGGTGGTCATCTATTTTAATTTGCGGATTGAAAAAGAAGGTTTTAATATCGAGCATTTAGCCAGACAATTTTCGCTGGCGCAGGCGGGACCGTCCGGACCGTCTTTGGAAATTTAATTCAGATGCATAAAGAAACCGACATCCTTATTGAAACGCCGGAGAAAATTCAATTCTCCTATCATATTGCGGAAATCGGGACCCGGATCGCCGCTTGTGTGATTGACGAGGTTATCCAGGGAATGCTGATTGTGTTGCTTATTTTGCCGTTGCTTTTGGGCCAGCACTTCTTTTTCAAGCGTTTTCTCAACAATTTCACTCATTTAACTGCGGCCTTCCTGATGATCATGTTTTTTTTAATCCGCTGGTTTTATTATGTTTTGTTCGAAATCATCATGGAAGGGCAATCTCCCGGCAAGAAGCTCATGCGAATCCGCGTGATCCGCTTTAATGGGGATGCGCTCGATATTGAGACAATTATTTTGCGCAATTTCATCCGGATTGTCGATGATTTTCCCATTGTGCCGCTGGTCGGTGGGTTTGTGGCGTTGCTTGATTCGCGCAATCGCCGTTTGGGCGACTTGGTAGCGAATACGCTCGTTGTCAATGAAATCCATTATGACTTGCGCATACCCGATTTCAAGTACATTTTACCCGGGAGGCG
>JASFQO010000272.1:0-4613 GCA_050115405.1 Bacillota bacterium | reverse complement strand
GGTTAGCCGAGGCTAACTTGCGTCTGGTGGTGAGTATTGCCAAACGTTATGTCGGTCGGGGAATGCTCTTTTTGGACTTGATTCAAGAGGGCAATCTCGGTTTGATCAAAGCGGTGGAAAAGTTTGACTACCGTAAGGGGTATAAATTTAGCACCTATGCTACCTGGTGGATTAGACAGGCTATTACCCGGGCGATTGCCGATCAGGCGCGCACCATCCGGATCCCGGTACACATGGTGGAGACGATTAATAAGTTGATTCGGATTTCCAGGCAGTTATTGCAGGCTTTAGGCAGAGAACCTACAGCCGAGGAGATTGCCGCGGAGATGGAGATGAGTCCGGAACGGGTGCGGGAGATTATCAAGATCGCCCAAGAACCGGTTTCCCTGGAAACGCCGATTGGCGAAGAAGAAGACAGTCATCTGGGCGACTTCATCGAAGATCAGGATGCTCCGGCCCCGGCGGAAGCGGCGTCTTTCCGTTTGTTAAAGGAACAATTGGAAGACGTCTTAAATACGTTGACGCCCCGAGAAGAAAAAGTGTTGCGGCTCCGTTTCGGCCTGGACGACGGGCGGGCCCGTACTTTGGAGGAAGTAGGCCAAATCTTTAATGTTACCCGGGAAAGGATTCGGCAGATCGAGGCCAAAGCCTTGCGGAAATTACGCCATCCCAGCCGCAGCAAAAAGTTGAAGGATTTTTTGGATTAGGCGCCGGAATGTCGCCAAAAAATTGTTGAGATCCTCTTGATGTTTTGCCCAAAAGAATGTATAATAAGTTTTGTTGTTTTGCCGTTCGTATCTGCGCTGTAGGCGACGGATTGACTAAATAGCCATTATGCTTCGGGCCCATAGCTCAGTGGTAGAGCACTCGGCTCATAACCGATCGGTCCTTGGTTCGAACCCAAGTGGGCCCACCAGATATTAAAATACGGTTGCACCGTATTTTAGGAAGCTGGAGGCTGGAAAAGACAATTTAGATTGATCAAGCCAAGGTAAGGCGTTTTCCCTGCCTTGGCTTTTTATTACCGAAATCTTCTTCTCGCCTCTTACCTCCCACCTCCCACTTCCCACCTCTCATTTGCAGGATTTATCCGGTAAGGGCGCGAATTGATCTCTATAAATTAAAATGAATTTTCAAACGCCGGCGTCGCGTGGCGCGTAATTGGCAACGCGACGCGCGAGCCACAACGGGAGTTGATCAGTTTGCCAACCGTGAAGCAGATTGTCGCGGCAGTTAATCGTCTCGCCCCGCCGCAACTGGCGGAGGAGTGGGACCGGGTCGGGTTGCAGGTCGACCGGGAAGGCGCCGCTGTCCGCCGGGTAATGGTGGCCTTGGATTTGAACAGTCAGGTAATCCAAGCCGGCGCCGGCCAAAGTAGTCCTGTTGACGGCTTTATCGTCCATCATCCTTTTTTGTTTAAACCGCTCACCCGGATCAGCCACGCGACGCCGCAAGGACGGATTTTAGCCCATTTGTTGGCCAATAATCAATTTGTGTTGGCGGCGCATACCAATCTGGACCGGGCGGCAAGGGGAATCAACCAATATCTGGCGGAACGGTTGGGTTTGACTCAACTGGCACCCCTGGAACCGGCCGCCCTGACCGCCTATAAAGTAGAAAACGATGTCTATCCGGCGCCAAATAACGCGGGGCACGGTCTGGGGAGGATTGGGACCTTGCCGGAGGCGGTTTCCCTGCAAAAATTCGGCGAGCTGGTCAAGACGCAGTTGCCTGCCAAATGGCTGCGGGTTTCCGGCGCGCCGGAACGGTTAATCCGGAAAGTGGCCCTTTGTTCCGGCAGCGGGGGCGATTTGGTAGCGGTCGCCATCCAACGGCAGGCGGATCTGTATCTGACCGGGGAATTAAACTACCATGTCCATTGGGAAGCCCGGGAACAGGGCCTGGCAGTGATTGAGGCCGGTCATGGCGCGACAGAACAGTGCTTTGTCCCGTTAATGACCGCCTATTTAAGAGAGGTCTTTCCCCCGCCGGATGAGTTGGCCGTAATCAGCAGCGCTGTGCCGGAGCCAGAACCCTATCGGGTAGTCTAATTATAAGGAGATAGCAATGGCGATTTTACCTCTTTTATATCGAGTTCAGGAGATAGAAAGCCGGATGGCGGCGTTGACCAAAAATCTTGAGTCCTTAGCCGGCGAACCCAATTTAACAGCGTTGCAAAGTCTGTTACAGAAACTGACCGCTGTTTACCGGACCAAAGAAGGCGAATTGCGGCAGGTTAAATTGCGGCAGCGCCGGTTGGAAGCGGAATTGCAAATGTGTCAGGGACGGTTGCAACATGAGGAGAAACGGCTTTATGACGGCTCGGTGACTCAGGCTCGCGAGTTGGAACAGATCGAGCAAAAGGCGGCGGAATATCGCCACGCTCAGGCGCGATTTGAAGAAGAACTACTCGAGCTGATGGAGGCCGACGACAAATTAACCGCCGATTTGCAGGCGCTATTCGGGCGGCGGCAAACCGCCGCGGCAGAGGAAGCGCAGTTGCAAGCCAAAATGAAACAGCAATCATTGGAACTGATCCTGGAAAAAGAAGACCTGCAAGCCGAATTAGCGGAACTGGAGCCGCAAATCCCCCCGGAATGGCTGGAACGCTATCGCCGTATCGCCCGGTCGCAACGGGGCATCGGGGTTGCCAAGTTGAAGCAGAACAGTTGCGGCGCCTGCCACGTCAGTCTGTCGGAATTCCGGTTGCAACAAGTGAAACGCGGCGAGGACAAGCTGCATTTCTGTGAAAACTGCGGCCGGATTTTGTACTATAATTAATAGTTAATAACTCAACTTTCGTATCTTGAAAAAGTGAATAACAAGCTATGAAATAAAGGGCCCGGTAGGATTCTAAATAGTTGTTGACAAATCGAGCAAAAAGAGACGATGATTATAGTTAAATATTTTTTTAAAAATTATGATAACTAATTAGGTTTCGCTTTTTGCCAAATGTCAAAACTGCTAACTGAAAGTCCATGTCACTTTTTCAGCCGGGGAAAAAGTAACCAAAAACCCGCAACGGGACCAAGTTCCCCTGACCCCCCTTTATTCATCCGGGGTTTTAGAATGTGTTACACCATCCTTGGTCAACTGACTGGCTACCAAGGGTAGGCTTTCGCCTCCGATCGCTATGATCTATCCATATCTCAAAGCGTCGCCGGTTTCTTCCCTGAAACCGGGTGCTAAGTTGTTGAAGTCGGGCTAACAACTAGGATTACAAACGTTAGCATTACCAATCAATCGTCTGGCTCTCGGAAGCCAAGGATGGCGACGGCGACGTTTCTTTTCGCGGATGAAAAATAGCGGTCGGCTTCGGAAGCCTAAGTTTAATTGCCAGTCGAAAGGCCAAGGATGGCGGCGACCCGCTAAAAGCCCTGGATGAATAAGAGGAGAGTCCGGGAACCCTAGGTTCGCCGGCGCCTTTTTGGTTACTTTTTGGGCGTTCAAAAAGTGACAAGGACTTTCAGAAATAGCTTTCATAATTATAAAAAATCTTTTGCCTTTTCCAAAATAATGTAAGCTAAACTTAATGACATTGGGACCCGAGGACCTTGGTTTATGGGGTAGTGGAACGAAAGCTTACCACTTGTCAACTCCACAATTAGTTTAGCTATTTACCCAATTATATCAAGCCCTTATCTGCCAAATCTAAGCTGCGAAAGTTGAGTTAGTAAAAAAACGTTTTGGCCGAGGCGTTTTATTTCACAGGGGTTATTTATCCAAATTATTTGTTAAATATTTCTTGACATTTTACAAGTAAACATGTAAACTTGTAAACAAGGAGGTGATTTAAATCAAATCGATTACAATACGGTTAAGGGAGGAATTACATACGAACCTTAAACTAAAAACCGTTAAACAAGGAATAACCATCCAAGACTATATTGTTAAATTAATTGAAGAATCGTTAAAACAAAAATAGAAGAAGCTGTCCATCCGTCAAGACATTCAGCTTCTTCCTTCCAAACAGCCCCGAAGGGATGTTCATAGGTAAAGTATAGCATATTTTGTGGACTCCTTCAAGAGGGCTGAAAAAGTCTAATTTGAAAGGGGTTTTTTAATTGGTAAAAGACACTGACGGTTATGGAGTGCTTGTGGAAACGTTGCATTTTAAAGACGGGACTACCCCGAAAGTGGGTTTCCGTGAGGGAAAATGGATTGCCGGAACCGAGTATGAGAAGGTTGCCGTAGCGAAAAAGGGATATCTGCTTCATCTTGATTATGACGGCAATGGCCGGGCGGTTGATTACAAACTGTATCTGGATTTCGCTGAGATGGCCGCCGGTGAAGTTGATTATTCACTTTTGGTTAAAGTTGCGGCGGCGCTGGGTAATAAAGATTACGTCGTATTTTTGGATTAAAGAAAGGAGAAATGTAAAATGTTAAATGTAACTGTGGAAAAAGTAACCCTGCAAAATGATGGCTTATCTGCCCGGGTTGACGAATTGGGCGCGGAACTGGCAGCAACAAAGGAATTCGGAGCATTGTTTGACGAGTATTTACAATTACAGCAAAAGATTGATATTGCCGGTAACTCAAAGCAGATAGAGCAATTACTTTTACAGCTTGATGGTGTTATTGATAAAAAATTAGCGTTGGTTGAGAGATTC
>JASFQO010000271.1:0-4625 GCA_050115405.1 Bacillota bacterium | reverse complement strand
AGACGATCAATACAAACGCTTCTTTGATAAACAGGGTCCGCTCCTCTGTCAATGGCTACCTTGCGGTTATGGTAGGCGATATACCAATCTCCTTGAAAGGAAAAAATTGAATGGTGATTGTTGTTCCCGCTATTATTAGGCGGATTGGGAAGCACAGTGCCCATGGCGGTGAAATCCGCCGTCGGACTATCGCTCATCATGTATTCGATGGTGGCGGCGCCGACCGAAAAGTCCGATGAGTAGGAGAAATAATATTTATCGTTGTATTTATGCATCCATGCGGCCTCAAAGAAACGTGGGGCGTCAATGGTGATGGCGCTTCCGACGGTGCTAATCATATCGCTTCCTAGTTGAATGACCCTGGCGTTGCCCGGTCCGCCTCCGCCAAAATACAAATAAGTCTGTCCGTCGCTGTCTACGAAAACGCTGGGGTCAAAACACCATTGCACATCACAATTTGGCATCGACTTCGTAATTAAGGCGCTCCCTCTGGCGTCGTTGAAAGGTCCGGTCGGGCTGCTACTTTTGGCGACTCCGATACTGTCGCCGCCGTTCCCAAAATACAGGTAAAATGTGTCATCTTTGCACACTACCTGCGGCGCATAAGCTCTCCCCGCCCAAACTGCATTATTGGGCACCTTAAAAACTTCTCCATGATCGGTCCAGTTTACCATATCATCCGTTGAAATACAGGTGAAATCAACCATACTATAATCGGTTTGCTCGTCCAGGTCATGGGAGCAATAAAGATATAACCGACCGTTATATTCAAGCCCTGACGGGTCGGCGGTAAACCTTTGGGAAAAGACCGGATTATCGGCATGAATGCTTGAACTTACGATAATACAAAGACTTAAAGTCATTAGCAATAATAAATTCTTTCCTATTTTTCCCATTTCGACCGCTCCTTTTCATTAATAATATGGCAATCCGAATCCCCACGGCATTTTGTGACAGAGGGATCTTCCTTTTACAGATAAGCTTCTTAGGGTTCGACGCCAAAGACCAGTTCGCCATTGATATATCCGGTTATTTTCGAATTTTGCCCCATTGTCGTCAGATCCGGATCAAACGAATAATCATTGCTTTGCTCGTAAGGTGTGTAATCATTTTTATAAATCCGGATTTGAATATCGCCGGTACTGGCCCCGGCGCCCAGTTTGCCAGCGTCGCTCGTGAATCCCAGTTCAAAGTAGGAATCGGCATTAGTCAGCGGGTTGGCGAGCGTCACAAAGGAACCGGTGATATTGGCGGAACCCACTTTTGTATAATCACAGAAAAAGCTTTGTGCCTGAGCGGTATCAACCGTATACCAGTAGCGGAGTTTGACTGTTGTTAAATCCAACGGCGCCTTGCCGCTGTTTTTCACCTGAAACCAGGGTTTAAGCATATTCGAACTGCTATCGCTATCATAACAGGCATATGAGACAGTAATCGCCGGCGAGGCTTCCGGAGTAGGTGACGGAGTGACGCCGGGAGAGGAAGTGGGGACTGCCGCCGGTTCTTCTCCATATACTTTGACGCCATCAGAATAGACCGGGATATATTGCGCGACCGTGTAAAGGCTGTCAATCTCCTGACGGCTATAATCGTTGGTGGGATCCCAGTGCGTCTTATAGTCGGAATCCTGAGCCGCCACTAAAGCAAAATGGAGTTCCCTGGTCCCGAAAAATTGCACTCCGGTCCAATCAATTTGAATATAATAGATTCCATTCGCGGCGTCGAAGGCAAACGGGCCGGTCACTTGGGTGCTTTGGCTTCCGCCGGACTTCACCTGGTCGTACATAATCGCCAGGGACACATCGTCGATCGACTGGCCGGCGTCCATTAATTCACTGATGTTAAAATAGTAGCGGCAGCCGAGGGCGGTATTATAACGCGGCGGCTGACAACTGTCGTTATGGACCCGAATCGTCACCTGAGTCCGTTCGTCGTTTTCCTGTTCCAGCTTGGCTTCGGCGTAAAACTCATCCACTTTGGCTTCGGCCGGCGGGAAATCGGCCAACGGTTCTTGACCCGCCCCGTAAAGCAAATAATGTCCGGCGAGCGCCCCGACAAACGCGGCGTTATAGTCAATGGCAACTTCGTTATAGACAAAATCAGTGGTCACATCATTATGAAAATCCTCGCCATCCGGCCCGCCGACCAGCGCGCCCCAGAGGATGTGGCGATGTTCGGCCGGTTCATTCATGTTGTTGTTGGTGGAGCCGTGCGCCGCCCGGTGATGAGGATGTTGGGCGTAAGCGCTGCCATAACCGACAATATACGAATAGCCCATGGGGTTATTGCCCATTATATACTCCATCTGGCCCCGCGCCCAGTCGGCGATATCCGTCCGATCAGGATGATCCTTCTGATACACTAAGGCGCAGAGTTGCGCGGCGCAGTTATACCGGGCCGAACCCCAGGTATTGATCATGGCGTACCCGGCGGGGGTCAGGGTCAGATAGGTCGAATCATCCGCTTCCCGATGGGGCACGGAACCGCCGCTGAAGTATTCCAGGTTCCAGCGGGCCAAATAATCAAACCGCTCGTCATCCGGAAATAAGCCCGCCAATTCGGTAAAAACGCCGGCCCAGACTACATCCCAGCAATGCGTCCAAATATTTTGCCAGTCATTACCGACGGTGTTAATAATTTTTTTCATATAGCCGGTATAAGCCCCACTGGAATCCTGGGCAGCGATCTCCTGAATGTAGTCGAGTTCCCCGGTCACCACATACAACCAAACCGCCGCCCAAGAAAGCTCGTCCTCATCGTAGGCCGACCCATAAAAACCGTCGCCCTTGCCCAAACCCCGGTATTGCTTGGCAAAGTCATACATGGCAATGGCGTAGTCGCGGCATCTGGCGGCGTATTCGGCTTCGGTATCCTTAAAGTTCAGATACATTAACGCCAACCCGGCCGCAACTTCCGCCGCCATGTCGCTGGCCGGACTATCCGCCGTGGCGAACGTCGCCGGCCGGGGGTATTCGGAATTCAACTGATATTCCGGCGGTCCCCAATAAGTATGGTCAACTTCACCTTTACCGACCATGTAACAAAAGGCGGCTACCTTGCCGGTAGAGTCCAGATAGATCGTCTTTAAGTAACAATCGCTAAACCATTTTAAAATATCGATCATATGGTCTTCTTCGCCGATCTTGACAAAAGCGTCGCGAAATTTGTAAAACCCCCATCCCAAAGTGGAGAAAGCGTAACCTTGCGGCAGTCCGAACCGCACATGGTCCCCCGCGTCATGGTATCCGCCGCTCAAATCGACTACCCCGTCGTCATCCGGATCGATCAGCGAAGTATAAGCGGCTACATTCTCCGGCAACTCGCTTACCGGATACTTGGCGTCTTCGACATGGCAATCGCCGCGCCATTCCAGACGGCCCCCGGTAATCCCCGGCCCGCATTTCTCGGCGTCGTAAAAATAAAGCGACTTTTGCAACGCTTCGGCGAAATTATAATTCGGTTCCGCCGTAACTTTCGGAAGCTTAACCAAGAATAAACCAATCCCCATAATCACTACCGTCCCTAACGTGAAACCCCATTTCCTCAGTAGCGATTTTTTGGGCAACGATACTCCAAATTTCATATTAACACTCCTCTCATTATTAACCAACATGCCCGTACTCCCATTAGCAGGCAGAAAGGTTAATGGTAAAATGGGAAAACCCATTTTTCCACCCTAACGTCCATGCCCCGCTTCGCAGGCACAAGATTGTGAGTGTAAATTCCTGACGGTAATTTCCACCTCAGACCTGTTTTTCTTTTTTTTATCTATTTTTTATGAAAAACAAAAAACAACCGGGAAATTGGCAAAGACGGCTGAGCATCACCTCCTCTTGAGCAGGGTGAAAATTACCTGACGGCAATTTTCACCCACAGTTTTGTGACCAGCGCAGTCAGGCAGGGACGTCAGGGTTCGACGCCATAGGCCAGTTCGCCGTCGATATAAGCGGTTATTTTTTCATTTTGGCCCATTGTCAATAGATCCGGGTCAAATGAATAATCGTCTTCTTGCTGGAACAAGCTATAATCCGCTTTATACAACCGGATCTTGATTTCGCCGGTACCGGACCCGGCATTAAGTTTCCCGGCGTCGTCGGCAAATCCCAGTTCAAAGTAGGCGTCCGCCTGGGTATTTCCTGAGGTCAGCCGGACAAAGTTCCCCGTAATATTAGCAGTACCCAATTTAAAGTAGTCACAGGCAAAATTGTAAGACTGACTGCTGTCATCGGTGTACCAATACCGAAGTCTGACCCGGGATAGCTCCAAAGCGGCGCTGCCCGTATTTTTCACCTGAAACACCGGGCTGATCATATTGGAGTCGGACATGGCGTCCCCGCATTGATACGCCACCTGAATCGCGGGCGAAGCCACCGGACTCGGCGACGGGGTTGTCCCGAGCGAAGGACTGGGCTGCGGCTCTGCTTCCACGCCGAACACTTTGACTCCGTCGGAATAAACCGGAACGCGTTCAGCAGTAGCGTAACTGCCGGTTAACCCTTCACGGCTGTAATCGTTCGTCGTATCCCAATGGGTGACGTAGTCGGAGTCTTGCGCCGCTACCAAGGCAAATTGAAATTCCCGAGCGCCGAAAAACTTAATTCCCGCCCAATCAATCTGGATATAAT
>JASFQO010000270.1:0-4639 GCA_050115405.1 Bacillota bacterium | reverse complement strand
CCGGCCAAACGTTCCAGTCTGGGCTTAATCTTCTCTTTCACCAGAGTTTTCAGAGACACTTCATCCAGCGCCCCGTTCTTGCTGGTGATTCCCAAATAGGCCACCGGCATCGTGTTGGGGTCAAACTTAAATACGCTTGGAGCTTTGGCTGCTTTGGGTAAATCACTTTTAACTTCATCAATTTTCTCTCGCATTTGCAGCGAAGCGAAATTAAGGTCGGTCCCGTTGTTAAACTCGACCAACACCATTGAAGACCCTTCCCAACTCTCGGAAGTGATTTTTTTAACATTCTCAACCGTAGCCATGACGCTTTCAATTTTCTTGGTCACCATGTTTTCCATCTCTTCGGAACCGGCCCCATCATATGTAGTAATGACGACAGCGACCGGAACATCTATATTCGGCATCAAAGCCACCGATTGCTTTAGTACAGATACCGCCCCTAACAGCAATACCACTAGAGTGCACATCAATATCGTGATCGGATGCTTTATCGAAAACTCATGCAGCTTCATTTAGTCCTCCTCTAATCGAATTACTTTACAACCATTACTTTGGCGCCGTTTTTCAACAAATTCACGCCTTTCACAATCACGACATCTTTTGCGGTCAACCCTTCGGTAACCTGAGCCAAGCGCGTATCAATGATTCCGGTCTTGATCAGCCGCTTCCTTGCCTTATCCCCGGCTAAAAGCCAGACATATTTGCGCTGGTCTTCTTCGACGATGGCATCTAACGCCACGGCCATCACCTGTTTATTGCGTTCGACCGTAAACTTGACATCCGCAAACATTCCGCTTTTCAACAAACCTTTAGGGTTGGCGACTTCGATATTTACCGGGTAATTAAGGCTCTTGACATCCACTGCCGGAGCAATCGCAGTAATTCTTCCTGTCAATGGTTCTGCCGATACCGATTTCACATGGATTTCAGCTTGATCGCCCCTCCTCAGGCTGTTAATAATTGCTTCCGAGACGTACGTTTCAACCTCTACCGACGAAAGGTCAACCAAGGTGGCTACTGTCGTGCTCGCCCCGACATACTGTCCAACCTTTAAGTCCTTGGTGGCAATAATCCCGTCGATCGGGGCCCGCACTACCGTATATTCCAATTGCGTTTTGGCGTTCTCGTAAGCAAGACGGGCTCTCTCCAGTTGCGCCCGGGCATTGGTCGTCCCGTCTTGCGCAGCTAATTTGGCGGATTTGTAGAAATCTTCGGCCTGTATATAAGCGGTTTCCGCCGACTCCAGCTCCTGCCGGGAACCGATCTGTTTTTCATAAAGTCGCTTTAGCCGTTCATAATTGCGTTTGGCTTCCTGATACTTGGTCTCTGCGGTTATCAGCGAACTGTCCAGCGAGGTCCTGGTTACTTTCAAAGCCGCTTCACCAAGCTCCATTTCCAGACGTAAGTCCCGGTCGTCCAATTTAAAGAGCACATCGCCCTTTTTAACCGTCTGCCCCAGCACGAAAAAGATTTGGCTTACTTTACCGGATACCTTGGCGCTGACTTCCGCCTCACGAACCGGTTTGACTTTACCATTCACAGAAATGACTCTCTCCATTGTCGTCTGCGTGACTGCCGCAGTACTGACGGTTACCGGTTGCTCCCCAATAACCTCTTTCTTATTCTTTTCAAATCCAAACCCGCGAACCACGACGGCAGCAATAGTTGCAATGATTATCGCGATTATCAGTAGATACATTCCTTTATGCTTCATCTTGAACTCCTCCGTTTTCAGCTTAATAATCCTTACCCAAGGTTAAGTCCAAATTGGCTTGCGCCGTTAAGTAATCACAGATCCCGCTATAATAGTCATTTAAAGTTCTATCCAAATCCAACTGGGCATCCATCAAATTCGTCGTAGTCGCCATACCCTCTTCCAATTTAAGTTGAGTCAATTGAAGAGCGTTCTGCATCAGATCAATATTGACACGGGTGACCATGATTGTCTCCATGCTTTCTTCCAAAGACTGCAAGCCGCTTTCCAACGCCAAACGAATCGCATCTCTTAATTGTAAAACATTACTCTCTTGCATTTTGACGTCAACCTCGGCCGCGGCAACTTTTGCTTTGGTCTCAAACCCGTTAAAAAGCGTTCCCGAAAGGTTTAGCTTTAACGCCCAGACTTTATTCCAATCCGTACTCGAATCTTCGGTCGTTGCCTGATATGAACCGGAAACCGTCACAATCGGATAATACTCCGCCTTAGCAATTTTGATCCCTTGTTTGGCAATTTCCTGACTATTTTGCTGTTGCCGCATTTCCGGGTGGTCCCGATATGCGGTTTCCAACCCTTTTTCCAAAGTAAACCCAGGTTTTTCAAGAACTATATTCTCCATCCTCTCTACGGTTATATTAAAAACATTGTTAGACTCAATACCAATTAACATTCCTAAGTTCAAACGGGATAAAGCCACTTTGTTTTGAGCGGCAATTACAGTTGGCCTGAGTTTTTTCCAATTAACCTCCGCTTGTAAAAGGTCAAAGTGTGAAATCATCCCTTCTTGAAATTTCTTTTCAGTATTATTAAAATGTCTTTTCATATTGGCATGAGCCGCCCGCGCTACTTCTAATTTTTGATTCGCCAGCCAGAGTTGATAAAATGCGGACTTCACTTCATATATTAATCGTTGTTTGACTTGACGTTCGTTCTCCCGCGCATTGGCTAATTCCAATTTTGCCTGTTTAATGCCAGCTTGTAATTTACCCCCTGTATACAAGCTTTGACTTAACATCAACCCGCCGGAATTGCCGTCCTGAGAAAGACTATCGCTTTCCTGAGTGTAGACATTATAGGTCAGGTTCGGTAACATCCCGGCTTCCGCCTGTTTTAGCCGGTATTCGGCTTTGTCCACATTCAAAGTTGCGGCTTTGAGTTTTTCACTGTTTTGAAAAGCCGATTTTAGACAATTATCCAAACTAAGCGCTGTTTCCGTTTTGGTTGCGGCAATGCATACATCCGCCGTCATTAGCAGCAACATCAGCAAACTGAATAATACCAATATTAAACTAAATTTTCCGTTCATATGAGTCTTCAAGATAATTCCCCTCTCAATGTTCGTGTTTGTCTATTGATTCATACTCTATGATAAAAATCTGAATAAGAACCTATAGTAAATCTTAAGAATTCTTAAGCTTCATGTATTGATCTGGATTTCAATGATAATTAATGTATATAATAAAGAAAAGCTGAATTAAACTCCTTGATTACCCCCTTGGGTTCGATTTGGAGATCTGGATCAGAAATTTTGCTTCAGCTTATTACGGAAGCCATTAGTGAGGGTATTATGGAAACGAAAAAGAATATTTTAATTGTGGATGATGATCAAGAAATCAGGGAAATCGTGTGTATTCTATTGGAAAATGAAGGGTACAACCTCATTGAAGCCATTGACAGTGAAGACGCGCTAAGAAAAGTCGACCAAAACATCGATTTAATTATTTTAGATATCATGATGCCGGGAAATTCCGGGTTTAAAGCCTGCCGCGCAATACGCACCATCACCAGCGCGCCGATTCTCTTTTTATCCGCAAAGACACAGGACTCCGATAAATCGATGGGCTTTTCTTGTGGAGGTGACGACTACTTATCAAAGCCGTTTTCATATACCGAATTAGTTTCCAGAGTTAAAGCCCTGCTTAGAAGATATTATATCTACAAGGGAAAACAGATTGATTGCCCGGATTTGATTGAAATTGACGGGTTAAAAATTAACACCACCACTAAAATGGTATTTCTTAATGAAAAAGCAATATTACTGACCGAAATCGAGTATCGGATTTTATTATTGATGGCGCAACATCGCAATAAAATTTTTTCAACTCAAAATTTGTTTGAAAGTATCTGGAACGAGCCGTATTTTTATTCCTGCAACAATACGGTCATGGTTCATATCAGAAACCTGAGAAGAAAAATCGAAAAGAATCCGGAAGAACCCAAATATATCAAGACCGTCTGGGGGAGGGGATATCGGATTGAATAAACGCTTTTTATACCTGGGGTTAAAAAATAAGCTGATTATCTGTTTGGTTTTTTCCTTTATCTTGTCTAGCGCCATGTTCTTTCTGTTATCAACAGTATCGGACTATGTAGTGGATGAATACGTCAATAAAACATCCTTTGCCGAAGCTCAAAATAGGCGAACTATCTCAGATTTTAGAAACTACATTTCAACTCATCAATTGTCAATCAAAGATCGTAACCAAATAGCCAAGTGGGTTCAGAAAAAAAAGTATGTTAAACTATCCATTTTAAAAAACAACAGTATTGTTTATAATTTTACTAGCAGCTACTTAGACAATAATGGTTATGATTTTGGAGAAAACGTTCTTAAACCTTCGAAGTCGCTATATGATGTCACGTTTTCCGATACAAAAGCAAGGTTTTATATAGACACTTTTTTTGTGATTAAATTTTATAATTTTGCCTTTTTTGTCTGTTTAATCGTTTCTTTTCTCTGTTTCATCCTCATTATGTTGTTTTTTTTCAAACAAAAGATAAACTATATTCTAAATCTCGAAAAAGCAATAAAAATATATGAGGGCGGCGACTTATTCTATAATATTGCGGTAAAAGGAAACGATGAACTTGCTTCTTTGGCTCAAAGCATTAATGAAATGAAAAAGTCTTTGATAGATC
>JASFQO010000269.1:0-4640 GCA_050115405.1 Bacillota bacterium | reverse complement strand
AGATAACTGATGGTCTGAGTAATCTTTTTAAATGTCGCATTCCTGATCTCATTTAATAACAGCGCAAAAATGATCGGCGGGGTAAAGCCCCAGATTAACTTGTAAATACTGATGATAAAAGTATTGCGGAAAACCTCCCAAAACGCGGCCCGGCCAAAGACTTCTTTGAAAACATCCAGTCCCACCCAGGCGCTGCCGAGAATCCCGTCCATGAATTTAAAGTCCTTAAAAGCAATCGTCAGACCGTAAATCGGCAAGTAACGAAAGATGACAAAATAGATAATTCCCGGTAGCAGTAATAAAGTCAGATGACGGTAACGCCGGTACCGCCGTAAGCTATTCTCATGTCTTGCGGAAACGTATTCATCGAGCCCGTCCTTTTCATTGGTCTGCAAGCTGCCTCCTCCTTTATGTCGGTTTCAAGTGATTCACTTGTTGTTATCTTGATACTATAAATGAGAAAAAATCAATACATATATTTCCAACAATTGCGTTATCAGTACTTTTGAATAAGTAATATGAGTTTTACCTGTAAGCGTCAAATATAATAGATATACGGTATGGAAATATTTAGGTGGTAAATTTGCTCATTTATAGCTTGATAGTAAAATCTTAACAGACATCTCCACAATATCAAAATTTTGTTATAATATAAAAATATGGTGATTTTCATCTCAAACCTAGCGGAGTCGCAATCCCAAATCCCCAGCCCCGCCCCGGTATTTCAACCGGACCGTTTTAATCTCAAACGACCGGATCCGATTTGCTCCGGCCCTCGAATCCCCCCGTAATTTTTTATCCGGGTTACCACGGTTGCCAAATTCGGATCATATTACCTTTATTGTAATCTATTACAACTAAAATTCCAATACTAATTTTGTAATTTTTAATAAAAATTTTCCATGATTTAAAGGAATCTCCCTTAAAGTTAAAGAATTGAAGTTTAAAGAATTGAAAATAATGTAATCTTCTGTATTTCCCGGCCTGTCAGGATGAACAGACCGACGCAAAGACGGGGAGTGAATAGATTGGACGGCAAAGAGCGCAATGAATTTGGTCGGTCTCAGTCAATTTTTGGAAAAATTGTTTTTTCTTACGGCGTCGTGGTGGTGATCGTCACGGTCATTTTAGGCGCCGTCTCCTACCTTTTTTTCACTTCGCGCTATAACCGGGAGATTGAAAAGGTCCATCAAAAAGCATTGGAACAGGTAGCCGATACGCTGCGGTTTCGGGTGATCCAACCGGTGACCCGGAGTTTTCTCGACTTATCCTCGTACTATAGCGACCCTTCGGCCAATTTGTTGCATTTTGACGAACAGCTCGCCGGGAATAACTACAAGATTTATCAGACCTATGATTATCTGAAACAAGCCGTTGCCATCCATTCCGGGCTGGTCGGCGCCATCCATATTTATTATAAAAAACAAAACCTGATCATCTCCTCCTCATTAGGGGTCGGCTTCTTAAACCGCAAAGACCGGAACAGTTATAAATATCTGGACTGGATTCATTCAGTCAAAGCAAATTTGCGTTCCATCTGGCTGGAACCTTGCAAAGCCTACTTCCATCCGGCGCAGAGCCGGAAAATTACCAAAAATAATGTCTTCACCTTTATCCGAACCTTCCCGATTATCGCCACGAGGACGGACTGCCAAGGCCTAATTGCCATTGATATCAGCGAAGCGGCCCTCAGCAACCTGATTGACGCCACCATCCCTGCCCAGTATCAGCAGACATTCCTCATTAACGAACAGGGACGGATCATCTCCCATCCGCAAAAGAAACTGCTCTTTCGCCGGCTTAACCAGGAAAGTTACATCCGGCGGATTCTCAATTCGCCTTTGACTTTCAACAGTTTTATCCACAAAATCAACCGCCACCGTTTAATGGTCAGCTTCACTTCCCTGCCGAATACGAAATGGAAGATCGTCAATATGATCCCCATCGACCAGTTTTACCAAAACACCCACTTTATTCAGATCTTACTGATTGTCATCTGTTGCGTGGCAATTTTGATCGGCATTTTGCTCTCCTTCATCTTTACCAGGCGCATCTATAACCCATTGGCGCTGATTATTCAAAAAGTGCTGCTACTTACCAGCGCGTCAGGTTCCGCCCCCACGGAGGACGAATTTGGCTTTATTAACCGTTTCATTGATGAAGTCGCCGTCAAAGTCCATTCCCTCCGGGAAACCGGACCGGCCTTGCAAAACAACTTAATCATGGGCCTGCTCTATCACAGGTTCCTTTCCGAAGGGGAACAAAGCGAAGAATTGCAGTTATTGGAGGATAGTTTCCGATTTCCCTACTATTATGTAGTCCTTTTCCAGATGGACGAGACCACGATTAAAAATCGTACCTTGGAGGAGAGTCAAACGATTAAAAATCAGCTTAACTTGGAAATCCGGAAGATCGATGACCATTTTGGAAAATGTCTCGGAATTGACCTGTCCGGCGGGAAGATTGGGGTAATTGCGGGGGTGCAAGAAGTAGACTCCGTCTTGATCAATCGCTTGGTCGAAAAGGTCATTGCGGCCGCGCTGAACAATTATCAATTGCCGGTTACCGCCACCGCCGGGTCCGGAGTCAGTTCCTGGCTGGAAATCCACCGGTCGTTTCAAGAAGCCGTCCTCCTCCAGAAATATCGCTATTTCTATCCTGGACTTCCGCTCATTCGCGGCGAGGCCTTCCTAAAAAAGGAACGCAGTCAGGCGACCCTTCCCGCCGCGCCGACGGCCGACTTTGCGGACGGGTTGCGCCGCCGCGATTTGAAGCAGATTGAAGCGGCGCTGGCGCGGCTCATCGCGACGATTACGGCGGGCGACTATTCCGCTCACTATTGTCAACAGGTCATCTGGGAAATCACCCATATTTTTTCGATGTATCTGAAAGATATGCGCTATTCATTGTCGGAAAGCGAGCGGTCCGGCTTGGAAAATTTATGGCTCACTACCGGGAACATTCAGGGGTTTAAGGCTTGGATCTGTGGTTTTGCGGGAAAAGTTTTCAACTGGACGGCAACCCGGACCGGCAATCGTAATTATGAAACTATCGCCAAAGTGGTCCAATATCTCGCCGCCCACCTGGAAGCGGATTTATCGTTGGAAGCTGCGGCGGAACTGGTCAATTTAAGCCCCGGCTATTTTAGTAAGGTCTTCAAGAAGGCAACGGGCGCGGCGTTTTCCGTCTATCTCACGAACCTCCGGATCAAAAAGGCCCGCCAGTTGCTGCTAAAGACCAACCTCTCGGTCCAGGAGATCGGTTATCAGGTCGGCTATAACGCCCCGGCCTACTTTATCAAACAGTTCAAGGCCAAATCCGGATATACCCCCTATGACTACCGGCGGCAGTTCCGGGACCGAAATGCCTTCGAACCGCAAGAGATACCGCTGCGGGCAGACTCTTAGTTCGTTAAATAAAGAAGACAATCTTTATTGGCAATAAAGAGGATATACTTAATTTTTTTTGTAATTAACGAGAACAGGTGTTCTCAACAACAAATATTTGTGGTATAATGTGGAAAAAGGTTCATCAATAAATGATTGCCTGCGTTTTAAATTTAGGTTATAATTAAGGAGGATGATATGAAGGATAAGCTTAATTGTCCCCACGATACCGGCTACAAGTATTTACTTTCATACCAAAATGTATTTTTGGAATTGCTCGATAGTTTTGTCGATCAGGGTTGGGTAAAACAGCTTGACCGCAACCAAATCATTCGAGTTGACAAATCATTTGTTTTACCTAAATTTGTCAAAAGAGAAGCGGATCTAATCTATCGATTGAAAGAAAATGACCGGGAGGTTATCTTTTATCTTTTGCTTGAGCTTCAGGCGCGCGTCGATTGTGTGCCATGTTTCCATACAAGTCGATTTCTGCAAAATCGACAAAAATGGATAAAAGCGGCATGCTTTAAAACCACTCTACTAAATTCAAGGGTGAAAATCCCTTGCTATGCTGAACCAATACCGATGAAGGCAGCAAAGCCGGAGGTAGCATAAGCGCCAATACTTCCCCATGCGGCTCAAAGCTGTTACGAGAGCGGTGTGAAGCGGGATGGAGACGTAATCTGAATTCCTAAGTCGAAAGATATGGAAATAATGATGCGGGTGTCCGTGATATCAGGGGTAACGAATAGAAATTTGCGATAGAGGCTTCGTAACGAGACGCCATCAAAAGATGGAACAATAGTGGGCTGAGTTTCACAGCAATCGATTGTGAAACTCATGCATACTTGAAATAGTATGTAAATGTCCGAAACAACTATGGTTCAAGACGGATAAATACCCACCGGAGTAAAGCAAGTACCCACTGGTCACAAGAAAAGGATAGGTAGAGCGGAACATGGGAGAGCCTACAGGCGGAGTCTAACAGGACAATGAAACTTGTAGGAAGTCAGCGGCGCCATAGTAGTCCGAGGTTGAGAAAGTCAACCACATGGCGAAGGGCACCAGACAATTGAGTATCAGAACAACCGGATAGAGAAGTTGAAAGCGCCTGAAATAGTGGCTAACGAACCGCAGGAGGTGACCCTGTGCATCTTAACGACAACTTCTCAACGGAACAAGAACTCTTCGAAAAGCTGGATTTCGTTTATCAAAAAAGTAAGCAAAATGCTGGATTCAACGGAATATTGGAGA
>JASFQO010000268.1:0-4645 GCA_050115405.1 Bacillota bacterium | reverse complement strand
CGTCTCAATCAGGCCAACCGTCCCTTCTTGTAGCAAATCAAAGAACAAATCCTCCCGGGTAGTGATCCGGTTGGCAATTTTATAAACCAATGGCTGATATGATTCGATCAATTGCCGCCTGGCCTCCGGCGAGCCGCTCTTTTTATAATCTTGCCATAAAAGGGCCTCTTCAGCCGTTGAAAGCAAACGAATTTTTGCTAATTCAGAAAGATACTGTCCAAACAACCGGTCACCTTCCCGGTAGCTATTTTCCCGTCGGAATTTTTCTTATCCAAAAAAATAAATCCACTTGTCATTTTTAGAAAAAGACAATGTTTATTTCGCGTTTTAATAATATTTTCCTTCCATTATTACCGGTTTTTTATTCGCAATTTTGGAATTATTTTCCTCGTGGAAGATTGCTGCCTTTAAAAATCAAACGTATAAATCAAACGCCAGGACCAGTCTTCGGAAGTCGAGTAGCTATAACCGACCGCGATTTCCGGGGTGAAATGATAATCAAAATTCCATTTGTCTTTCTCATCTTCGTCCGAAGTAACCAGGTTACGGGTATAAGAAATAAAAAGTTTATCCGTAAAATAATCCCCGGCGGAAATCCGATATTCGTTACTGCGATAGTCGGTTTCCAGATAAAAATAATCAACTTGCAGCATATTCCGAATTTCATAAAAGACGTCGCCCAGCAAAGTATCGGTAACCATACCCATATTACCTTCAACCACATTATCGACAGTTAAGGGGGTTTCTCCGGTTAAATCCGACCAATTAAGCAACGCGAAAATTTCTTTTTGGCTCAACGCGGGCTGGGACGACAACACCGGTAAAATCTCCGTGCCGGCCTGCCCTTTCGCTTTGAGATAAATGAGCGCTTTTTGCGTCGGCAGGCTGGCTTCGATCTCCAGATGGGGATTAAAACCCTGATTATAGCTGAATACTGCTTTGCCGCGATTCACCTTGAAAGTTTGCCCATAAAAAGAGAACGTTCCCTGATTGGTCGTGATCTCACCGTTGAGCAACGGTTCATTGAGGTTTCCTTTGATATGCAACGCGCCTTTAACCGATACATCCGCGAGCCCGATTTGACGATAGCGGACTTTGCGGCCCGTCTTCACCTGCAGGTCAAGTTCCGGGCTCCAAACATTAGGCTTTTTTTTGTTGTTACCGGTCAAACTAAGGCCGCCGACTTTAGCGTCATAAACAGTGATATTCCCCATCAAAAGCGGTGTATCCATGGTACCGGCCAATTTTAAGCTCCAATCCGTCAAGCCGGCATAAAAAGTATTTTTGAAACGTACCTTCGAACCCCCGCAATCCAAATTGAAGTTAATTTTTTTCAAATTACCGAAATCAACTTCACCGGTAAGATTAATCCGCCCTTTACCAACATTTCCGGTGGCCCGGTTGTTGATCAAAATATGATTTTTTTCGACTATAACCGCAGCTTGAATAGAATCAACCTGAAACGGCATATCGATAAATTCTAATTGACCGTCCGTCCATTCCAATTTACCGGAAAACTCGGGGCGGATTAAATTGCCGGTTACATCAAAATTACCGTTTATTTGACCACTCCCAACGACCACATTAGGAATATGGCCATTGAGCAAATTGGCGGGAACGTTCTTTAAAAGCATCCTCAGCTTCAAAGGGTTAACCGTCTTAACCGCGGCGCCCGAAGGCATCAATTTTTTCTCAATGCTTTCCGACCACGGAATAAATCCGGTCAATTCCAAACTGCCATTTTTGACGTTTAACGCGCCATTAGCAATATAAATGCCCTTTTCATTCATATTTCCGGTCAATGCGGCCGAACCCCAATTGTCATTATTAACTTGAAGATCGGGGCTTTCCAGTTGATATTCGCATTTAAACCGGGAGCCGAACCATTCCAGAGTGACATTGGCTTTCGCCAGCCCGGACAAGGCCAAACCACACGAAGTCAACCAGGGATTCATCGTTTGTAAAGGAAATTCGTTCAATCGGCCCCGCAAACGTAACGACTTTCCTTTTTCCCAGTTACCCGTAGCATTAAAAGATCCTGTGCTGTGATATAAGCCAATCTTCTCAAACAGCAATCGATCATTGCCGTACGATAAGACGACTTCCCCGGTCACCGGCACCGAATTCAAACTGCCTTCCGCAATTGCCCCGTTCAAACGGACCTGGGGATCGTTCAACGCGCCTCTCATATTGATCATGCCGGAAAATTTACCGTCAAAACCGCTTACCGGCAGATTCGCCAATTGAAATAGTTTTTTTAATTGAAAATTATTGACGTCAAAACCCAAGTCACAGAGTAATGATTTCCCGGTATTGATTTTACCGCTGACGCTGATGCTATTGGCGCCCCCGCCCAACCTGGTCTCATAGATTTCCAACTCCGGAGCCACCCATTTGATCCTGGCGGATACCCGGGGATATTTAAGCTCGCCAAAACTAATTTTCGTACCGGATAAAGTTGCGGTCAGTACCGGCTCCCGCACACTTCCGACCAGTTTACCCCCCAGGTCAACGCGGCCTTTTAGCAAATTGCCCCGATAGTACAATTCCAATGATTCCAAATCATTACAGTAACCGTCGAACATCAGGTCGAGACGGTCGCGTTCCACCATTCCGGTCATAGATACCCGGGCATGACTGTCAACCAATTCACATTTGGTCAACCGAATCCGGTTCAAATCACCATTAAACTCCAAGAAACCTTGGGACAGCTTCAGATCGGCGATTTGGGGCGCTGCCAAAAAGAGTTGACAATTAAAATCAGGATTAGCGAACGTACCGTTAATCGTTAAACTCAACCTGCCGATTCCCTCGGCGTCAATGGCCGGTTTTACCGCCGCCAGGAGCAAAAACTGCTTCACATTAAAATTATCCGAGGCGGCCTTCAGCGCCAATTTGGGGACCGGGCCGGCCAAATTAACTCTGCCCTGCATCAGATAATCGCCGGTCTGACTGTTTAACATTAACTCCGAGAAAGCGACTTCCTTTTGGCGCTGGTCATAGTGAAACTTGCCTCTTACCGTGCCGATCGGTTTTTGCTCCCAAGCCAAATCATAAAATTCACCGGCAATTTTGGCGTTGAAATCATTGTAACCGCCTTCCAAGGTGATATTGCCCGCAAAGACGCCATCCAATGCCGCCAGGCTTTCTTCGTGGGCCAGTACCCGCCCCAGCCGAATATGCTCGGCGCTGATATGGGCGGCGACCTGTGCGTCCGACCAGGTTAAATCACCGAAGACCCGTCCGGCGCCCAACTTAATCTGAAGCGAATCCACCATCAGCTTGCCGTTTTGCCAGCGATAGACTGCCGAAGCTTCATCGGCGGTAGTCGCTAAATAAGTTAGATTCCGCCCGCGTACTACTCCCATGATCGTTCCCGGATCAAACGGAGTGTCATATCGCCAAGCGCCTTTAAAGACTGCGTCAGCCTCCCGCACTTCTCCCGTAAGGCCAAGAGCGGGCAACTGCTCAACCGCTTTCAAGTCAATCCCGCTAAGCTTCCCGGTCAGATTCCAGTTCATCCCGGTCGCGTCAATTACCATCAATCCCGCGACAGTCAGGTCGCCGCCCCATGTCTGCCCCTGCGCAGTAAAAATCTCCAATCTTTGGCGCATCGGTTCCCACTTAACCGCCGCTTTGACATTTTGAGCGGTTATCTCCCGGACCGCAAACCGGTCCAGACAGAGATCGCCGGAAAACAGCGGCGTATCCCAATGTCCGGTCAATTTACCCGTAAAATTGCCCGTGCGGCCGATGTCCAAATCGGGAGACAGCATCCGGCATAATGGCATCTTTTGCAGTTGCACCCCATGGGTTTCAATCTCCAAATTCAAACGCGGATTAAAAATATTGGTAATCGTCCCTTTTAAATTAACCGGACCTTCGTGCCAGACTCCCTCCATACCGGACACTTTGACATTATTTTTGTTAACAACCAGTTTTCCGGTGAGGTTGGTAAATTTTTCGCCGCGAATCACCGCCTCGGTACGGTCGAAAGCCAACTTGCCGTCGAATACCGGATTGTCGAGGGGCCCGGTCATGTCCAGGTTAAACCGGGCCCGCCCGGCAATGGCCGTATTGGGGATTTCCGGAAACATTTCCAAAAGATCTTCCACCCGCGCTCTTTTACCAGTCATACTAGCCTTCACTGTCAGTTTGGCAATATCAAGTAATCCGGCCAGTTGCATTTCTGAATTTTGATATTTCAGATTCGAACTGTTAAGCAGCACTTCATCCGGAGTGAATCGGGCATTGGCGGTTTTAATCAGTACCGTCCGCTTCAAAAACGGAAACTTGACAACGCTCCGGTCAATTTGGACGGCGCCTTTTTGCACCCAAACTTTCTTTTTACTCCACGCAAAATGAAATATCCCGTTCCCCAATCCCGACTGCACCGCAAACGAAAACTTTTTGCCCATTACCTTGAAGGTTTTGGGTAACGGGGCCCGATTCAACCGGATAACCCCCTTGCCGCTGGCCTGATCGCTACGTGCCTGTCCGTCGCTGGTCCAGGTTACATCCTTGCCAAAATCAGTCCGGCCATGAACCCTCCAGGTTACCAACGGATACTCCCGCAAATCAACTTCACCGTCCACTTTGTGAAAGCCATGTTTTCCATATTGATAATCCTCCCACTCGCCCTGAC
>JASFQO010000267.1:0-4650 GCA_050115405.1 Bacillota bacterium | reverse complement strand
ATTCGCTTGGCGCACAAAGATTTCAAAGGCAACCCCCTGCACCGCTGGCTGAAATTTTTGGACAAAAATACATCCGAAGAGGAATTAAAGGAGTTGAGTGAGATGGATCAAGCAATCAGAAGCGTTGAAGCCAAATTGGAATACTTGAGTTCCGATGCGGAAACCATTGCTTTATATCGCGCCCGTGAAGCTACCTTGCACGAAAGGGCCAATATGATTAATTCCGCCAAAGCGGAGGGCCGGGAGGAAGGCCTGATTGAAGGCGAAGAAGCGGGGAAACTAAAAACAGCTAAAAATCTTTTGTTAATGAAGATGGATCCGGAAACCGTGTCTAAATGTACGGAACTACCGATTGAAAAAATTGTGGAGTTACAGAAGTCAATGCTTAATTGATTCCAAGCAGAAACTCTAAAGTTTAAATTCAAACCAGGGACGGTTCTTGAAGTGGTCAATCGGAAGTTTTGCGCGCGAAAAAGGCCCAAAAATCGAATATAAGCTGACTTTTGGGCCTGCCGCCAAACCGCGCAAAATTTTTGATTGCCAAGAAGAATGAAGTCGCGGTCCCCCATATGAGGTTCATTGGTTCCGAGTCTATCTAATGTTTCGGATGATACCGAGATGGAAAAGTCCTTAATAAATGAATTTAATCCTCCACTGAACCTTGAATATAATAATCCAAAAATAAATCCGGAGTTTAGAAAGCTATTGAGGAATTTAAGAAAATATTCTCCTGACAACTCTCTCTCACATCTGGCGCCAACCTCACCCCTTCAGAGATGAAACATTTGAGTCCGCCATCTTCAAATCGCAGGCTTTGAAATAACCAAGGACTTTTTTTTAAATCCTCCGCTTGGGAACGTGAATCTTTAGTCATAGCACAACTTGCAGCGTTTGTACGGGTCGCCAAAGAACCCGCACGGTTGGGGGTTCATCGCCGCCGCCAGCATAAATTGAGCCGAATAGGTCAAGGTCGACGCCGCAGGTAATCATGACTTTACCATCTTCCAGCGACTATCACAGGACCTCCAGAACTGGCCGAATTCCGGCAGTTCGTCCAGGAACAGCACCCTTTAAGACGGCCGGCCATACTCCGCCAGGAACCAGTCGATTAAACGCCGGGCAATGCTGAAATTGCCGGGTATGGCCGGGAGGCGGTCGGACACGAACCAAGCGGCGTCCCGATTTTCGGTTAAGTCCACGGTAATGGTCCCACTTGCATAGTCCGCGATAAACCCAACCATTAACGAGTCCGGGAAAGGCCACGGTTGGCTGCCGAAATAACGCAGGTTTTTAATACGGAGCCCCACTTCCTCTTGGACTTCGCGCCGGACGCATTCTTCCAATGACTCACCGGGCTCCACAAAGCCCGCGATTACACTATAAATATTGGCGGTAAAACGGTTGGAGTGCGCCAAGAGGATCTGCCCGTCTTTAATTACCGCCACGATAATCGCCGGAGCGATGCGCGGATAATAAAGTTCACCGCAGCTTGCGCAGACTTTGGCGCATTCGTCGCCTTTGTCCCCGGTCCGGGCGCCGCAAAGCCCGCAAAACCGGCTGTGCCGGTCCCAATAGAGTAGATGGACCGCTTTCAGCGCCATCCCGAAAAAAGCCTCCGACAGCCGGCTGTAAAGCGGACGCAATTCAACGGGCTCCAACCACTTGGGCACGGAAACATTTGCTTTGAGGGGGGCGGCCAAACAGGGAAGCCCGTCGATCTCCCCCAGCGCTAACGGACGTCCGTCTACCCACGGCCGGACAGTAGCCCGGTCAAACTGAGGAACCGTAACTCCGGTAGCCGAATCGACGCGGATTAACAGCCGATGGCCGGCGCATAAAAACCAATAAGCCGTTTCCGGAACTGAATCATTTAAAAATATAGTCATTGTTGTCTCTCTTTCAAAAACGCTGCGGCCTCCCGAAGTTTTTCGATTGACCGCAATAAACTTTAAGAATATATGAATATTATACTTTTTTTCAAACCTGAATTTAAATAGTAATATTCCCCCTTCTCATCCCCTCCGCCGGTCCAGACTCCGGTATTGAATCGCCTCGGCCAGATGATGGTTGGCGATTTTGTCAGCGCCCTCCAGGTCGGCAATGGTCCGAGCCAGTTTCAGGATACGGGTGTAGGCCCGGGCGCTGAAAGAAAAGCGCAACGCCGCCTGCCGCAACAATTCCCGGCCTTCGTAACTAATCCGGCAATATTCCCGGATATCCCTAGCGCTCATCTGCGCGTTACAAAAGTAAGTCTTCCCGGCGAACCGCCGCCGCTGGATCTCCCGGGCCCGTTCCACCCGCGCCCGAATTACCGCGCTGGATTCGCCTTTGGGGATTGCGTCCAATTCAAACTCATGCACGCGGGGCACCTCAATATGTAAATCAAACCGGTCCAATAACGGCCCGGAAATGCGTGATTGATAACGGCTGATCTGCAATGGCGTACATTTACAGCGTTTGTGCGGGTCACCAAAGAAGCCACACGGACAAGGATTCATCGCCGCCGCCAGCATAAATTGGGCCGGGTAGGTCAAGGTCAACGCCGCGCGGGCAATCGTGACTCTACCGTCTTCAAGCGGCTGCCGCAGGACCTCCAGCGCTTCCCGGCTAAATTCCGGCAATTCGTCTAAGAACAACACCCCATAGTGGGCCAGGCTGACTTCGCCCGGCCGGGGAATCCGTCCGCCGCCAATCAGCCCCGCCGGGCTGGTGGTGTGATGCGGGGCGCGAAACGGACGCTGTTTGACTAAGGACATCCCCTGACTCACCAGGCCGCTGACACTGTAAATTTTGGTGATTTCCACCGCCTCTTCGGTACACAGCGAGGGCAATATTCCCGGCAGACGCCGCGCCAGCATGGTCTTTCCGGAACCCGGCGGACCAATCATCAAAAGATTATGGCTGCCGGCCGCAGCCACTTCCAGCGCACGTTTCGCTTGTTCCTGGCCCTTGACGTCCGCCAAATCATCCTCACGCTCCAAAGCCTCGCCGTTCTCGTTCAATCCGGCGGTCAGTTGCGTCAAATCAGGCTCCCAACTGCCGTTTAAAAAACCGTGCACTTGCAACAAAGAACGTACCGGGATCGGAATAATGCCGGGGACAACTGCAACTTCATGATAGTTTTCGTAAGGATGCACCAAATATTTCTTGGCGGAATCCCGCATTGCCAAAGCCATCGCCAACATCCCGTTTACCGGGCGGACCGCCCCGTCCAAGGCTAATTCCCCCACAAAATAAGTATCGGCGATCCGGGTTGGCTCCATTTCGCCTTTGGCGGTTAAAATCCCCACGGCAATCGGCAAGTCAAAACCGGAACCCTCTTTTTTGATGTTGGCCGGCGCCAAGTTGACCGTGATCCGGTGGTCGTGAAAGAGCAGACAAGAATTTTTGATCGCCGCCCGGACCCGGTCCCGCGCTTCTTTTACGGCCAGATCCGGCAGCCCGACAATGTCAAAACAAGGTAGCCCGGTACTCAAATCAACCTCAATCTGGACCGGATAGCCATCAACTCCATTGACGGCCAAACTTTCCAATTTTGCAAACAAAGTTTCACCTCATCATTAGGGAAAAAATCGACAGGCGGCCTAAAAAACAACTAAAAAGCCCGGATGCTATTTTTCATCCCCATTTTCCGCCTCAGTTCGGCGCGGGCGTTAAAAAAATTTAACCCGGTTAACGAAAATTGCGTCTAAAAAGCATTTTGGACCAGACAAATCTCATAATCAACCACGGAATGATATTGAATCGCCACAATATCAAAGCGGCCCGCCCCATCCGCGTCATTTCGCTGATTGAGAAAAACCCGGGCCGCAGCGCGCAGGTGTCTTTTTTTCGAGGCGGTGATCGCCTGCAGACCGTTGCCATATTGCGTCGATCTGCGTACTTTGACCTCGACAAAACACCAGACACCCCCCTCGCGGCAGACCAGATCCAGTTCTCCGTAACGGCAACGATAATTACGGCAGACGATTTCATAACCCGCATTTTGCAAATAATCCGCAGCCAACTGTTCGCCCCATGTGCCAAAAGTTTTTTTATCATCAAAAATATTCATAAACCAATATTTTCGCTAAATATTGGTAATTTCCTCTTTTTGACAAAAATCGGCAAACCATATTTTGATCTCACGTTCCGCGCTTGTCGCCGAATCGGAGGCATGAACGATATTTTCCGACTTGGACGTGGCAAAGCGGCCTCTAATGGTGCCCATCTCAGCCTCGGCCGGGTCGGTCGCCCCATTTATTTTCCGCACCGTCTCAATCACGTGATCACCCTCAAAAATCAAAGCGCAGACCTTTCCTCGGGTAAAAAACGTAACCAAATCTTGGAAAAAAGGTTTATCTTGATGCTCACGATAATGATTTTCCGCAATCTCCCGGGAAGGCTGAATCATTTTTAAAGCTACTATCTTCAGCCCTTTGCTTTCATAAATTGCAATAATTTGACCGATCAATCTCCTCTCCACCGCATCCGGTTTGATTAAAACCAATGACCTTTCCATTTTTACGCTCCTTCTATTTTTTTATCCAAGCCTATAGTCCATATCAATCCTTGATAAAAGACTAATTCCTTCAAATTTAGACCTATGTTATTATAACATAATTCCCTTGCTAATTTACATCATAAAGATAGTTTTAGCGACTAAGTAGT
>JASFQO010000266.1:0-4664 GCA_050115405.1 Bacillota bacterium | reverse complement strand
CAGGATGTTATTTCAACGGTAGCCTCGATGAGCGGCGGGCGCGGAGTTGATGTGGTGATCGATGCCGCCGGAACACAGCAGACTCTTACTACCGCACCTTTTGTGCTGCGACGCGGCGGGACGATGGTGATGGTGGGCCAGGCAGCCGATACGGTCGATAAATTCCCCGTAAACGCCATATTGGTCAGGGAGCTGAATATCAAAAGTGTGTTCCGGTATCGAAATATCTATCCTCTAGCAATCAACGCGATTGCCGGCGGCTTTATTGATATTAAAACCATTGTTTCGCACACCTATCCGTTTGCCAAAATTCAGGAAGCTTTTGACTATGTGATTGCGAATAAGCAAAGTATCGTTAAGGGCGTAATCGATTTTACCAATAACCCAAAGGAGAAACAATAATGGATTTAACGGAGCTGAATCAATTAAGGCGAATGGCGCTGAAAATACGAATAGCCGGCCTTGAGGCCGTCAAGGCGGCCGGTTCGGGACATATCGGCGGCGCATTTTCGGTTGCGGAGATTTTGACGGTGCTTTATTTTAAGAAAATGAATATCCGGCCTGAGGCCCCAAACTGGGAGGATCGCGACCGGTTTGTCCTTTCCAAGGGTCATGGGACCGTTGCCCTCTATCCGGTGCTGGCCTATCGGGGTTTTTTCGGTATCGATCATCTCCAAACTTTCCGTAAGATTGACAGCAATCTGTCGGGTCATGCCGAGATGACCCATATCCCGGGGGTGGATATGTCCACCGGCTCGCTGGGACAGGGACTTTCCGCTGCTGTCGGAATGGCGCTTTCCGGAAAAACAACGGGTAAGAACTATTATACATATGCAATTACGGGCGACGGCGAGATTCAGGAGGGCCAGATTTGGGAAGCGGCCATGTTTGCCGCGCATTATCAACTTGATCATTTGATTGTATTTGTCGATAATAATGGGCTTCAGCTTGATGGACCCGTAAAAGAGATCATGGATCTCGGCAATATTGCCGCTAAATTCACCTCCTTCGGATGGAACACGATTTCATTGGCCGACGGGCACGATATAGCGGCTATTTCCGAAGCTGTGGATGCAGCCAAAAGGCAGAAAAGCAAGCCTACAATGATTGTTGCCCAAACCGTCAAAGGCAAGGGTGTTTCCTTTATGGAAAACAACGTGGCGTATCATGGGCATACGCCGAATGAAAAAGAATTTGAAATTGCATTTGCGGAACTGAATAGTCAACTCCAAGGAATTGAGGGATAAAAGCGATGGAAAAGATTGCGACTCGCGTTGCTTATGGAAACGCGCTTGCCGAATATGGCGCCGATGAAAATATCTTTGTTCTGGACGCGGACTTGTCTGTTTGCACAATGTCTTGCAAATTTAAGGAAAAATATCCGCAAAGATTTTTTAATTCGGGGATTGCCGAAGCGAATATGATCGGGGTCGCGGCCGGCATGGCCACAACCGGCAAAACGGTATTCGTCAATTCATTCGCGATGTTTATTGCCGGCAGGGGATTTGAGCAAATCAGAAATTCGGTTGCCTATCCTAATCTTAACGTGAAGCTTATTGGGACTCACGCCGGTTTGTCGGTGGGGGAGGATGGGGCGACCCATCAGTGCTTGGAGGATATAGGGACTTTGCGGACGGTCCCGAATGTCGTTATTTTGTGTCCCTGCGACAATAATGAAACCAAAGAGGCTGTAAAAGCAGCTATCGGCCACAAAGGACCGGTATATATCCGGCTGGGCAGATCCCCGGTTGAGTCAGTAACCGAACAGGCTGATTATCACTTTGAACTTGGCAAAGGGATCAAACTGACGGAGGGGAAAGACATAACGATTATTGCTTCCGGACTGATGGTCCAAGAGGCCTTGAAAGCCGCGGTAATGCTAAAGTCGGAGCATATCAGCGCCCGAGTGATTGATCTGCATACGGTGAAGCCAATCGATAAAGAAATTATTATCAAGGCGGCCACTGAAACAGGCGCCATCATTACGGCGGAAGAGCATAATATCAATGGCGGCCTCGGTTCGGCGGTAGCGGAAGTATTAGTGGAAAATTGCTGGGTTCCCATGTTGCGGGTTGGAGTCAACGATGTTTTCGGTCACTCCGGGACCCCCGAGGAACTGGCGAAGAAGTACGGCATCTCATCCGCTCATATTGTTGCTAAGGCTAAAACAGTTTTGCGGATGAAGAAAGAAGGTAAATCATGAAATCTTATTTTAATAATGTCCCGTCGATCAAATATGAAGGCCCGGGGAGTCATAATGCTTTTGCTTTCAAATTCTATAATCCGGTTGAAATTATCATGGGCAAATCAATGGAGGAACAACTGCGTTTTTCAATGTCCTGGTGGCATACTCTTTGCGGGGGTGGGACGGATCCGTTTGGCGCGGCGACGATTGATCGAAGCTATGGCACAAATGATCCCATGGAGCAAGCCAAAGCAAAGGCTGATGCGGCATTTGAGTTAATGACCAAGTTGGGGATGAAGTATTTTTGTTTTCACGATACCGATATTGCGCCCGAAGGAGCTACTTTAGTGGATTATAAACGGAATATTGCGGAGATGGTTAATTACATAAAGGTGAAAGTTGATGAAACCAGTATCAGGCCGCTATGGGGTACGGCGAATTGTTTCACAAACCCACGATACATGCATGGGGCGGGCACATCTCCTTATGCGGATGCTTTTGCTTGTGCCGCCGCGCAGATCAAGAATGCCATTGACGCCACCATGAAACTGGGAGGCAAGGGCTATGTCTTTTGGGGCGGGCGTGAAGGTTATGAAACTCTGCTGAATACCGACATGGGATTTGAATTGGATAATATGGCCCGTTTGTTGCGGATGGCGGTGGATTACGCCCGGAGCAAGGGATATAACGGCGATTTTTATATCGAGCCGAAACCGAAGGAGCCGGCGAAACACCAATATGACTTTGATGCGGGCAACGTCATGGCGTTTTTACGTAAATACGGGCTGGACAAGGATTTTAAACTGAATGTGGAAGCAAACCACGCCACGTTGGCGGGCCATACCTTCCAACATGAACTGCGTCTGGCGGCTGTGAACGGCATGCTTGGTTCGGTCGATGCCAATCAGGGCGATTATCTGTTGGGTTGGGATACCGATCAGTTTCCCACCAATGTCTATGAAACGACGATGTGCATGTATGAGGTATTAAAGGCCGGCGGCTTTAGAAACGGCGGTCTGAATTTTGACGCGAAGACCCGGCGCGGTTCCTACGAGTTCGAGGATATCGTGCATGGTTATATCAGCGGAATGGATGCTTTTGCCCTGGGGTTGCGCATGGCGGCGAAAATTATCGCCGACGGAGGGCTGGACCAGTTTGTCCTGAAGCGATACTCGAGTTATCAATCCGGTATCGGGGCCGATATAGTGAACGGTCAATGCACTTTGGAGAGTCTTGAAGATTACGCCCTGAAACTGACGGAAGTCAAGATTCCCAGCGGCAGGCAGGAGTATCTTGAGAATATCTTAAACGGCATCTTGTTTGGCTAAAGGACTTCGTTTGATTGGCTCATCATATTTAATTTCCTCAAAGGAGGGATGAATAGATTGAATAACGAGAACAAACTGGAGTTAAGAGGTGTCGAAAAATCATTTCCGGGCGTGAAGGCCCTCAAAAATGTCAGTTTCTCCGTCCACAAAGGGACGGTGCATGTTTTGTGCGGTGAGAACGGCGCCGGTAAATCAACTTTGATGAAAATCATCAACGGTATTTATAAACAGGATGCCGGAAACCTTTTTATTGATGGAGAAGAGGTTAAAATCAACAATCCGATCGAGGCCAGAGCGCATGGGATATCCATGATCTTTCAGGAACTGAATTACATCCCGGAAATTTCGATTGAACAGGCGATGTTTCTGGGACGCGAACCGATGAACCGCTTTGGAGCGATCGATTGGAAGGCAATCCACAAGCTGACTCTGGAACTGATTCAACAAGAAAAACTTCCCTATAATCCTGAAACCAAATTAAAAGATTTGACGGTTTCCGATATTCAGATGCTCGAAATATTGAAGGCCATCTCTTATGATTCGGATATTATCATCATGGACGAGCCTACCTCCGCGATTACCAGCAAAGAAGTGACGACGCTGTTTCAAAAAATCGCCGACCTTAAGGCTAAGGGAGTCAGTATCATTTATATATCGCACAAGATGGATGAAATCTTCAAAATCGCCGACGAAATTACCGTGTTGCGGGACGGAAGCGTTGTTGATACCCGCCCGGTAGAGGAACTTGATATCGACACCGTGATTTCAATGATGGTCGGACGTAAAATCGACAACGTTTATCCGAAGGAAGAGGTTCCTATCGGAGAGGTTGTGCTTGAGGTGAAAGACTTAAGTTATGGCAAAGTGTTTCGCGATATTCACTTTAAGGTGCGCGCAGGGGAGATAGTGGGATTCGCAGGACTTATGGGCGCCGGACGCACGGAAGTCGCCCGTGCCGTATACGGTCTTGATCCGATTGAGTCCGGTGAAATCAAAATCAAAGGTAAAGTTAAAGAAAGAGGAGCGCTCGGAAGTATCAAAGGTGGTTTGGTCATGCTTTCGGAAGATCGGAGACGTTTTGGTATCGTACCGGTCTTGAGTGTGAGAGAAAATGTATCCCTTCCGAATTTACGCCAATTTTTTGCAATGGG
>JASFQO010000265.1:0-4665 GCA_050115405.1 Bacillota bacterium | reverse complement strand
CAAAGTCGCCGAAGTTTCCGGAATCACTGCCGGGATCGCCAAATTATTCCGGCCCGTGCTGAGTCTGCTCTTTCCGACGCTGGCCGGGCATCCCGCCATTTTAGGCGTCATCACGCTCACTTTGGCCGCAAATCTCCTGGGTCTAGGCAATGTGGCCACTCCCATGGGACTGGAAACCATGGCCCGGCTGCAAACATTAAATCCCGATCAAGAGACGGTTTCACCGGAAATGACCACCTTTTTAGCCTTGGTGTTAGGCGGTCTGACCTTGTTACCGACCACTTTGATTGCGCTGCGGGCCCGGGCCGGTTCCACCCGGGCGGCAGTAATCATGGTCCCGGTATTACTGGTCACTTTTTGGGGTACCATGGTGGGACTCGGTGTCAACTACGTCGCATCCCGCCTTGTTTTTTGGCGCATTCGAAAGGAGTAACGACCGGCAATGTTGACCGCGCTTACCGAAATTTCGCAATGGTCCGTTCCGCTGTTGCTACTATTAATTTTTGGCTGGGGATATAAAAATAAAGTCCGAACCTATGAAGTTTTTGTCCAGGGAGCTTTGGAAGGTTTACGGACCGTCGGCAAGCTTTTCCCTTATTTACTGGCAATCTTCGTAGTAATCGGCCTTTTTCGTACTTCCGGGGCTTTGAGCCTGATGGTTAAAGCCTTGCGACCAATCCTGCGACTCTTGCAACTGCCTCCGGAACTCGTTACACTAGCGCTGATAAAACCGCTTTCCGGTTCGGCTTCATTGGCAATTACCGCTGATTTACTGCAAAAAAACGGGCCCGACTCTTCCGTCGGAATGATTGCCTCAATTGCCCAAGGCAGCAGCGAAACTACTTTTTATGTACTCTCACTCTATCTTGGTTATGTCAATATCAAAAATGGACGTCACACGCTAATCATGGGCCTCATCAGCGAATTGGCAGCATTTATGCTGGCCGTAGCACTCGGGACCATGATCAGCCGTTTGTAAATTAATTGTGATCTTGAGCGTTTTTTTCGACCGTGACGGTCGTCTCGCCGGTTTGCTGCGGCGGGTCGACAAAACCCGTCAGACAATCATCGGCAGTAGTTTGGGTACTGACTAAAATCTTGTCCCAGGGAATATGCAGGTCCAGTTTATGTTCGGCGATTTCCATCAAACCGGTTAAAAAGGCTTTAAACTGGCATTTAAAAAGTTCAACTTGTTGGCGAAGCTCGGTCAGTTTACCAACCTCGATTTGAATCTCCTCTTTCAGCCGGGCCTTAATATGTTCGCCGCGTTGTTCCGCTTCCCGGACTAGTAGGTCGGCTTTGCTTCGGGCCGTATTTTTAATATCTTCGGCCGATTCCTGGGCCAAAATCAAGGCATTGCGCAGCGTTTCCTCCATGACCTGATATTGACTGAGCTGGGTTTGCAAAGCTTCGATTTTCTCTTTCAATTCGATATTCTCACGATAAAGATGTTCATAATCATGAGTGATCTTCAACATAAATTCCTGGACTTCGCCAACATTATAACCGCGAAATCCTCTCCGGAAAACGGTGGTTTCCAAATCAACCGGGGTAATCATCTCGGCTTCACTCCTTATTTTGCTAATATTTTATAACAATCGCGCCAAGAGCACTCCCAACCGGCCTTTTTTTGAAGTGCCGGTTATTTCGCGAAATTCGACCCGGCCCCTGCCGCGTATTGAAATAATGGTCCCCGGAGTCAGTTCCAGATCCGGAGCTTTCACTGTTTTCCAATTGACTTTGACCCGCTCCGCCTTAATTTCCCGCGCCATTTTAGTACGGGAATCGCCAAACCCTAAAGCCGCAATGGCGTCCAGCCGCAAAGACGCAACCGTAGTCCGGATTATTTTTTCGCGCCGTTCCGGCACATCGAGCTGTTCGGGCTCGATCTGGACAACCGCGGTTTGGCGGTTGCCGACTTGCGTCAAATTAAGGCGAAGATATTCCGCCAATTGCGGGGTTACCACCGCTTGACAGCCGGTAGGGCCGACCAGCAAATCGCCAATCTTCTCCCGTTTAATTCCTAAACTCATGAAAGCACCCAAATAGTCACTATGAGTAAGCCCCTCCGGCTGGACGACCGTGATTGCCAAAAAAACTAAAGCCGGTTCCAGAGTTTCCACAATATAATAGTCGGGATAGATTGCCAAACGGCGTCGTTCCGCCTTCGCATAACCGCCAAAGGAGCTAAAGCGGATACCGTTTACAAAGCGCAACGCCGCCTCAGCTTCTTCCCGCAACAAAGGTTCAAAAAAATCGGTCCATTGCGGCTGTTGCGCTTGCAAAGCCCGCTGCGCTAATTCCTGAATATGAGCTAAAAAACGTTTTATGTCAAGATCAATCTCGCCAGCCATTCCACTTACACCTTTCCATCCGGAGGCTTGATGCTGAAAGCTGGAGACTGGATAAATTCGTTAATTTTAAATAGGACTGTTGACTTCCAGTTTCCCGCCTCTAGCTTCCATCTTCCAGTTACTTCCGCCCTAATTCCTGCGAACGTTGCGCCGCAGCGGCCACTGCCCGGATCAGTGTCCCGGCGACCGCGCCTTTTTCCAATTCGAAGAGCGCCGCCGCAGTAGTTCCCCCGGGAGAAGTCACATCATTGCGCAATTTGGCCGGATGTTCGGCTGTTTGTTCCAACAGTGCGGCCGAACCGGCAAAAGTGGCGGCGACCATCTGGGTGGCCTCGCTGCGTCCCAATCCGAGCAGCACCGCCGCATCAATCAGCGCTTCGATTAAGTAAAAAACATAAGCCGGGCCGCTGCCGCTCACTGCGGTAACCGCGTCAAACAACCGTTCCGGCAGGGAAAATACCTGGCCCAAAGCGCCAAAAAGTTGCGCCGTTAACTGCTGGTCGGCTGTCGTTGCCGTTTTTCCCGGACAATAAACGCTAACTCCCCGGCTCACGCGCAATAAAGTATTCGGCATTACCCGGACTACCCGGGCCGCGGGGAACCAATTTTCCAAAGTAGCCAGCGTCACTCCGGCGGCAATTGAAATCAGGCAATGTGAGCCTTGAGTCACGAAAGCCAACTTCGCGGCCACTTCCGGTAAAATATGGGGTTTCACCGCCAAAATAATGGTATCGCAACGGGCTGCCAAATCAGGGACGGAAGTCGCAATCTGGATCTGAAAATTGGTTTTTAAGTAGCTGATTTTGGCCTGATCCGTTTCTAACAAAAACAGATTGGCGGCGGGTAAATAGTTCCGGGCCAACAACCCGCTGATAATCGCCGTGCCCATGGCGCCGCCGCCAATTACTCCCAAGTTTTGCATGCTAACCTCCCCGCCTGCGTCGCAGGCGTAAAATAAAAAGAAAATTACCGCTCCCGGTCGTTACGAAAGAAAGTCGACGAAAACGGGGCTGCGGTTTGATTACGTTCCAGCTCTTTTTCTTTTTCTCTCAAAATGGTCCGAATTGGGATGGTCACTTCAATATTGGGCGGCGTAAATAAAAAGATCGAAGCGCTGATCTTTTGCATCGAACCGTCCAGGGCATAAATCGCCCCGCTTAAAAAGTCGGCCATCCGCCGGGCCGTGCTTTTATCGGTATCCTCAAGATTTAAGATTACGGTTTGCCGATTTTTTAAATTATCGACGATATTTTGGACTTCATCAAAATTATCCGGTTCTACAATGACCATTTTCAGCGTCTTGTTGGAATTAGCCAAAGTAACCAGCTTGCCGCGTTCCCGTTCTTTGTCGCGTTCTTTCTCCCGATCTCGCGCCTCATAATCGCGATGCCCCCGTTCCCGCCGGAAAGTCGGTTCGGCAGAACCGTCGGCCGGTTCGGTCTCTTCCGTCACCTCTTCGGCTTCAAACCCAAACAGATTTAAGAATTTTTCAAACATCCCCCGTTTTGGGCTCGCATTTGCTCCCGTTTCGCTTTCCCCATGATTTCGCACTTTGACCCACCTCACTTCAGATTAAAAATTGCCGTTCCTATCCGGAGCAAATTTGCTCCTTCCTCAACCGCCACCATAAAATCCTGGCTCATCCCCATCGACATATATTGCCAATCGGCGCCAATTAAGGGGTCCTCCTTGTACTTTACAAACAATTCTTTTAATCTCCGAAATATCGGGCGGGCTGTTTCCGGATCCGGATTCAACGGAGCCATGGTCATTAAACCCCGTGGCTTGAGATACGGATATTGCCCAATTTGCGCCAACGTCATTTCCAGCTCATCGGCATTAAAGCCATGTTTGGTCGCTTCGCCGCTGATATTCATCTGAATCAAGAACTCAATCGGCTGTTGCTTGCCGGCGGACTCGCGGGCCAAAGCCTTAATGAGTTCAATTCGGTCAACTGAGTGGATCAAATCAAAATCTTGCATTACCGGTTTAATTTTATTAGTCTGTAAAGTCCCGATAAAATGTTTACTAACCGGTCCCGCCAAAAAAGGAAGTTTTTTCACTGCTTCCTGGACCCGACTTTCCCCAATGGCGGTCACTCCGGCCTGAATCGCTTCGTTGATTAGGGGGAGTTCCACATATTTCGTCACGGCAACGAGGCCAATCGCAGCCGGATCACGGTTGACCCGCGCTGCGCTAACGGCGATTTGCCGCCGTATTGCTTTCAAATTTGCGGCTATACTTTTCATTAATCTAAAATTCGCGAACCGAGTTCAGCCAGATCGGAACGTTCTCCTTTTATTAAAGTAAC
>JASFQO010000264.1:0-4673 GCA_050115405.1 Bacillota bacterium | reverse complement strand
AACCGTTTCAGGCGTCAAGGCGATATCCGTTTGGGCAATCTGACTTCCGGTTAGAGAAATTGCAAGCGGGGTCGGTACCTGATATCCGCTTAGAGATGCTGAAAGGGTATAGGAACCGTTGCTGATTTCGCAAAGTAAATATTGACCTTCACTGTTGGTTAACGTTGAGGCCACAATTTGGCTCAACGAATCGATAAGGGCAACGGTGGCATTGGTAAGGCGGCTTCCGGACACTTGATCCAAGACCAATCCATAAATGGTATTCAGGGTAGCCCGGGGATCTGTGGTGAGCGCAATACTGACCGCGACGCAGGCGGCTCCGGTAAGATTAGCAGTCACCGGATCACTGGTCAGGTAACCGGGAGCCGCTGCCACCACCTGATAGATCCCGGTATTAAGTTGTTTTGACGTGGATTGACCTAACGCATTCGTGAACTGGGAGTCAACCGGATCCCCGGAGGATGTCAAAATTTGCACCGAAGCATTGGATATTGGAGTTGTTCCATCCGTAACCGTGGTAAAAATAGCCTCATAATTCAAAGTGGGGTTGGAATTCAAAGTCAGGTCGGTTTCGTTTTCGCCGGCGGTGGCTAAAGTAAACTGGGAGGAACGTCCCAATAAATATTCTTCTTTACGTGAGGGCATAATCATAACTCCTTTCTATAAAGCTGTAATAACGATTTATATTATCATATAACTGATATTTTTTGATAGTGCCGTGAATTTATCATAAACTCCTTAACAATTACGTCGGTTTTCCACATAATGGCGGTTGACTTTGGTTTATGCCGCGTTGCGTCCAATAAAAAACACAGCGGCTTGATTTTTGCAGTTCAATATTGGCGATTGTGATTTTGCTTTTCACTAAGGAAATCCAAATAATGTCGGCGGCAAAAAAGTCCGGCGCCGTAGCCGTTAGCCCATATAATTGGGAATTCAGGCCGGCGATTAAATAAATCCCGTCTTGATTAGTCTGGGTATAAGTAACCGGATTCAATTGGGCATCCAATACGACGACTGTCGCATTAGGGATCGGCCGGCCCCAGTGAGTCACCTGACCGGTTATCTCCTTGCGCGGCGGAGATGGGGTCACTGTTAGTCCCAGATCTACCCGTACCGCTTGATTGTTTTGAATGCTAAACTTAGCCGAACGTTTCAGCGAAAAAAGATTCGTTACCATCAAGATTGATACTCCATCCGCTTGTCGCGGGCTTTCCCTTTACAGTTACGGGTTGGCTTGCGTAATAACTGAATATCGATTGCGCTAAACTGCCGGTTACTGGCAATGGCGCACTTGGCGCGGAAAATATAGTAGCCCGGTTTACTTGCCGTAAGGCGGTAGACGCCGGCGGGTATGCTCTCGATCAGATAATGCCCGGAGGCGTTACTCATAGTGCTTACTAAAGGTTGAGAGCATTTGAGCGGATAAAGAAGAATATGAGCATTAAATATAGGAATCTGCGTGATTGGGTTGAGCGTCGTCCCATAAATTGCCTGATCACAAAATATTTTCTTTTTCGCCTTCGCCGTTGGCCGGCTTTTTTTATAAAGAATCATTCCTCGGAGGATGGTTTTTCCCCTGATGGTGACAAAGCGGTCATAGCATTTTTGAAGTTGATTTGGTTGAGTGCGCCGCAGGGAAAAAATTTTTTGGCTTGTATTCGTGAAAAAGAAGCTGGGCCGAATTTTGGGGGGACGTTGCGGTTGGATCAGCTTTACCAATACCAAGTCGACTCGCTTTTGCTCTTTACCTTCAAGATTAAACCGTTGAGAATTTTTAAGAAAGGTGACGTCTTTGATTAACATATAATTATCCTTCGCCGCCAAGCTTAAGAAATGCTATCTCTAGTAGTAATTATTTATATATATGATATTGGCAAAGGTTTTGTTCGTCCGCTTTGGGGAATAATATTTGTATACTGCTACCTGGCATGAGTGGTATACTATTATAAGGACAGGACAGCAGTGCGGAGTTATTAAGGAGGACTCGGATAAACCAAGAAGTGGAAATCAGAAGTATGTAACGGCTGAATGAGTCAAAGAACCGTCCCCTGACTCAAAAATTATACGATTGGAGAGTTGGCTAAGAAATTCACTGCAATCTGATGGGAAGCCTCATCTTTTTGGGCATACTGTAATCTATCAAGGATAAAAAGAATAATCCAAAAGGATGATGCGTAATGCCCGAAACCCAATACACCAACCGCCTGATCAGCGAAACCTCCCCCTACCTCCTCCAACACGCCCACAACCCTGTGGACTGGTATCCATGGGGCGATGAGGCTATCCAAAAAGCCAAGCGAGAAGATAAGCCGATCTTGCTTTCTTGCGGATATAGCGCCTGTCACTGGTGCCACGTCATGGAACGGGAATCTTTTGAGGACCCGGAGACCGCGGGATTGATGAACCGTTATTTCGTCAATATCAAAGTCGACCGGGAGGAACGGCCGGACATCGACCAGATCTATCAGGAAGCGGCGCAGTTAATGACCGGCCAGGGCGGCTGGCCCTTGACCGCCTTTTTAGACTGGGACGGCAAACCGTTTTTCGCCGGGACTTATTTTCCGCCGCAACCGCTTTACGGGCGGACTAGTTTTGGACAGGTACTGACGGCGGTCCATCAGAAGTGGACGGAGGACCGGCAGGCGATTCGCCGGGCCGGTCAGGAGGTTTTCCGGCATCTGCAAGGCCGGGAGCCGCGGGTGGAAGCGGACTTGCCGGCCTTGCCGCGGGAAGACCGGCCCGCCCGGGCCAGCCGCAATCTTTATCGTCATTTTGACCGGGAATACGGCGGGTTTGGCGGCGCACCGAAATTTCCCAATCCGACTTTGCTGCAGTTTATGGCCGCCTCCGGGGTGTTGAACCGGCAACCGGAAGTGGTTACGGCGGTCCGTTTTACTTTGGAGCAGATGGCCCGGGGCGGAATCTATGACCAACTGGGCGGCGGTTTTCACCGCTACTCCACCGATCGCTACTGGCTGGCGCCTCATTTCGAAAAGATGCTGTATGATAACGCGCAACTGTTGAAGTTGTATAGTATTGGATACCAACTGGACCCGACGGACGAGTTCCGCGCAACCGCCCTGGATACCGCCGCCTATCTCCGGCGGGAGACTCAAAGCCCGGAGGGCGGGTTCTACAGCGCTCAGGATGCGGATAGCGAAGGGGAGGAAGGCAAGTTTTTTGTCTGGACGGCCGCCGAAATTCGGCAAATATTGACTGCGCCGGAAGCGGAATTGGTGATGGCCTATTATGACGTGACCGAACGGGGTAATTTTGCGGCGGCGAATATCCTCAACCGGTTGAGGTTGCGTAACAGAAAAGCGCCGCCGGTCCAAGCCGACCCGGCCTTACTCGGCGCGGCGCGCCAAAAACTTTTTGCCGCGCGCGAAAAACGGGTCAAACCCTTTTTGGATCGGAAGATCATTACCGGCTGGAATGGTTTGGCGATTAGCGGTCTGGCATACGCCTATCAGGTTTTTGGGCGGGAGGCGGACTATCAGGCTGCCCGGCAGGCGGCGGAGTTTATTTTTTGCCGGCAGCGCCTGGCGGACGGCAGTCTGGCGCGGATTTTCAGGGACGGTCGGGTTAAAGTCGCGGCAATGCTGGATGATTACACTTTTTTAGCCCAAGGGTTACTGGATTTGTATGAATCCGATTTTAACCCGATCTGGCTGGAGCGTAGTATGGAACTGACCGGGCGGGCGCGGCAACGTTTCGGAGAGCCAAACGGGCTTTATTACCTGACCGCGGCAGCCGGGAATACTTTGGCGTCCCGGCCGCTCTCCCGCTATGATCAGGCCATTCCCAGCGGGGTGGCGGCGCAGGTTGCCAATTTGCTGCGTCTGGCCGCCTTAACCGGGCAAATTGAATGGCAATTGGAAGCGGAAAGTATCTTGAAAGCATATAGCGGCGGACTGGAGCGGGAAGCGTGGAGCATGGCGGGAATGTTGGCGCAACTTGATCTTTACCGTCACGGGCTGCGGAAGTTTGTGTTTTGTGGCGCCACGCCGGAGTTGCCGGAATTGCTGCGCAAACTGCGGCGTCAATATATTCCGAACCGGATTATTGCCTGGACTGATGCCGGTCCGGAAACTCTTAAGCAGCATCCGGCGCGGGAATTGTTTACGGGACGGCGGCCGGTCGGCGGGGAACCGACCTGTTATGTCTGCGCCGGTCGGCAATGTCTGCCGCCGGTGACCGAGTGGGCGGATCTGGAGGGGTATTTGGATTGGGCGCAAGGTAATCCGGAGGCTTGATGTTTGAAAGCCGGAGGCTGAATAAAAGCACTGATTTTAGCAGTTTAAAAGGTCGTTGATTTGCTTCCAGCCTCTAGCCTCCGGCCTTCGGCTTCCAGAGAGGCATTGACGTTGAAATATGAAGATCCAGTGAACTCCGGCAAATGGGATTGACGGGGCGCTTGAAAAAAGTTAGAATTCTAATTGTTGGGATTTTAACTTTTTTTATGGAGTAAAGCGGATATCCGAAAATAAAGGAGCCAAATTAGCTGTTTTTAAGGGGCCGCCCCGCGCCGTCAAAAGCTGAGGGCGTCTTTGCTCTTAATGACTTTGAGACAATCCATATGGAATTATTAAGGAGAGTATGATGGAACATTCCAAACAATTAGGCGAGGAAAAAATTTCCAAACTATTGCTGAAATTTTCAATTCCGGC
>JASFQO010000263.1:0-4681 GCA_050115405.1 Bacillota bacterium | reverse complement strand
AGGAGTTTCGACCGCCGGCTTGGTCACCGCCAGCTTAATTACTTCTTCAATTCGTTCGACCGAGATGATCTTGAGAGTAGTTTCCCCGGCAAAAAGCTCCTGCCAGTTTTCTTTAGGAATCAACACCTGCTTGGCCCCGGCCTCTTTAGCCGCGGCTATCTTGGCGGTAATACCGCCAACCGGCATCACCCCGCCCCTGATCGAGATCTCGCCGGTCATCGCCACCTCATTGTCAACCAATTGACCGGTGAGCGCCGAATAAATCGCCGTCGCCAGGGTGATTCCCGCCGAAGGGCCGTCAATCGGCGCCCCGCCCGGAAAATTAATATGAATGTCAAAATCGGCCGGGTTTACCCCTAAAAATTTGCGGATCACGGTAAGCACATTTTCCACCGAACCGCGCGCCATACTCTTGCGGCGGATCGTTTTTCCCGCTTGTCCCAATTCTTCTTCGTCAACGACTCCGGTGGTCGTGACAATTCCTTTGCCCGGTTCCGCAGGGATTGCCGAAACCTCGACTTGAATCACACTGCCCATATTGGGACCGAATACCGCCAATCCATTAACATACCCTATTTGCGGCCTGGCCGGGATTTTAACATTGGGTCGTGGTGAAAACTGACTGCTATGAATGACCCATTCCAAATCCTTTACCAAAATGCGGCTCCGGTTTTCGGTAATGGCCAAACCCGCGGTGATTTGAATTAAATTAACCGCATCCCGCCCGTTGCTGGCATATTTGGTAATTAAGGGCATGACACCCGGCTCCAGTTCGATATTGATTTTCCGGGCGGCGTTACCCGATACTTTGGCGACATCGGGCGGCGCCAACGGCTGAAAAAAGATCTCCACACACCGGGAGCGAATCGCGGCCGGAATATTTTCCGGCATTCGGGTGGTAGCGCCCACCATGCGAAAGTCGGCCGGCAACCCGTTTTGGAAAATGTCGTGAATATGGTGCGGGATATTAGAGTCTTCCGAGCTATAATAGGCGCTTTCCAAGAAAACCTTACGGTCCTCCAATACTTTTAGCAATTTATTCATTTGGACCGGGTGTAATTCCCCGATTTCATCGATAAATAAGATCCCGCCGTGGGCTTTGGTGACCGCTCCCGCTTTCGGTTGGGGAATCCCGGCGATCCCCAGCGGCCCGGCGCCTTGATAAATCGGATCATGAACCGACCCAATGAGCGGATCGGCAATTCCCCGGTCGTCAAACCGGGCGGTAGTAGCGTCAATCTCCACAAATTTGGCATTTTCCTTAAACGGCGATAACGGCTGCATTTTGGCTTCTTCCAAAACTACCCGGGCAGCCGCGGTTTTACCCACTCCCGGCGGACCATAAAGCAGCACATGTTGGGGATTGGGTCCGCATAACGCCGCCCGCAACGCTTTTAAACCGTCATCCTGGCCGATAATTTCCCTAAAATTGCCGGGGCGAGTCTTTTCCGCCAATGGTTCGGTTAACGAAATCCGCCGTAACCGTTGCAATTTTTCCATTTCTTTGCGGGATTCCCGATCGACGGCTACTTTATTGGTTTGCTGGGAACGCAGCAAATTCCAAAAGTAGAGCCCGATCACAATCGCAAAAAAAAGATTAATTAAACCAATAACGTTGGTGATATATTCCATCCGCCACAACCCCTTTACAAATTGTTTAGCTCTTGAACTTTCGTTTTGCTCTTGGCGCCCAAACAACCAAAGCGCTGTCCCGCTTCAAAATTGATCAGGTCGGCCAGGGTAAATTGGAACAAGAGTCAATAGCCGGTAGTAGCCAACAGCCAAACATAGTATTAGCGAATTTTGGTTAAATTAATCGGGTCGGAGCGATTGCGATCAAAAAAAACCGGTGAATTTCTCACCGGTTTTTTATTAATAGACTATTTCAGGCCGACTCTTCTTTCTTTTTTTTTCGCGGTTCGACTGCTTGTGAGATCAAAATCGCATCTTCCTTGCCGTCAATCATATTTTTTGTAATCATACAGCGTTTGATGTCCGTACGAGACGGCATTTCATACATCAAGCTCATCATTAACTTTTCAATAATGGCTCTTAAGCCGCGGGCGCCCGTATTACGGGCAATTGCTTGTTTAGAGATGGCCCGCAGCGCCTCTTCTTCAAAACTCAACTCGATGCTGTCCAGTTCAAACAATTTTTGGAATTGTTTTACCAGAGCGTTTTTGGGCTCGGTCAAAATCCGAATCAACGCTTCATCATCCAAAGCATCCAAAGCAACCACAATCGGCAACCGGCCCACAAATTCAGGGATCAATCCATAGCGCAGCAAATCTTCGGGCATAATTTGACGGTAAATTTCGCCCAATGGTTTTTCAATGCGTGATTTAACCTCGGCGCCAAAACCCATCGTCTTTTTACCGGTACGGTTTTCAATAATTTTTTCCAATCCATCGAAGGCGCCGCCGCAAATAAAGAGAATATTGGTCGTATCCAATTGGATAAATTCCTGATGCGGATGTTTTCGTCCTCCTTGGGGCGGGACTGACGCCACCGTACCTTCCAAAATCTTGAGTAAAGCCTGCTGCACTCCTTCACCGGAAACATCACGGGTAATGGACGGATTCTCCGATTTGCGCGCGATTTTATCAACCTCATCAATATAAATAATTCCTTTTTCCGCGCGTTCCACATCATAATCCGCCGCCTGAATTAATTTGAGCAAAATATTCTCGACATCTTCCCCTACATATCCGGCTTCGGTTAGTGAAGTGGCATCGGCAATGGCAAACGGCACATTCAAGATTTTCGCCAAAGTCTGGGCTAAAAGCGTCTTGCCGCAACCAGTCGGCCCCAACAACAAAATATTACTCTTTTGTAATTCAACGTCTTCGAAGCGTTCCTCCGAATTAATCCGTTTGTAATGATTATAGACGGCAACCGCCAGCGTTTTTTTGGCATCATCCTGCCCAATCACATATTGGTCGAGAATTTCCTTGATTTCTTTCGGTTTGGGGTTGTTGGTCAGGTCCAAATTGACTTCTTCATTGAGTTCTTCGTCGATAATCTCATTGCAAAGCTCAATGCATTCATCACAAATATAAACTCCCGGGCCGGCAATCAGTTTCTTCACCTGTTCCTGTGCTTTACCACAAAAAGAACATTTCAACTGACCTTTTTCATCTCCGAATTTAAACATTCTGTCACCTCATTTTCGGAATAGTTCGGGTCATCGAAGCCAATTATTTCTGGGCGCCAAAAATATCATCAATTATACCATAATTTTTGGCGTCTGTCGCCGACATCCAAAAATTACGGTCAACATCCCGTTCAATTTTTTCGCGTGGTTGACCGGTATGTTTCACTAAAATATTATTTCCAATTTCCCGTAGCCTCAAAATTTCTTTAGCCTGAATTTCAATATCAATGGCCTGCCCTTCGGCTCCGCCATGAGGTTGATGGATCATCACCCGGGAATTCGGCAGGGCATAGCGTTTTCCTTTAGTTCCGGACGCCAACAACAGGGCGGCCATACTGGCGGCGATACCAATACAAATGGTGGCTACCTGAGGTTTAATATATTGAATGGTATCATAAATTGCCAGCCCGGAATAGACCACTCCACCCGGACTATTAATATATAATGAAATATCTTTATCAGGATCTTCCGATTGTAAGAATAATAGTTGGGCAATAACCAAATTGGCCATATTATCATCAATCGGTCCGCCTAAAAAGACAATCCGTTCTTTCAACAAACGCGAAAAAATGTCAAAAGCCCGTTCGCCACGATTTGATTGTTCCACTACCATTGGTACCAGATTCATCATTGATTCCCCCGCATTTTAGTTTTCAAACATAGACAGGCACGGCATTTTCTTTGATAAAATCAGCCGTTTTTTCTAAGATGATCGCTTGTTTGATATCATCAAGCCGTCCTTTGGCGGCCAAGGCTTTTTTCATTTCCGCCGAATTCTTCTCCTGATAACGCTGGGCCAACTCCTTAATTCTTTCGTCGATCTCAGCTTCGGTGGCCTCGATCTTTTCAAACTTGGCAATACTGTCCAGCACCAGGTCGGCTTTGACTCGTTTGATGGCATCAGGCCGGAAATCCTCCCGTACTTCCTGTCTGGTCTTTTGGGCATACTCCATATACTTTTTCAAATTGAGTCCCTGATAGATTAAATTATGTTCAAACCGCTGCAAAAGTTCATCCATCTCCCGGTTAACCAAAGTTTCAGACACTTCGACTTCGCAGTTGGCCACCACCTTATCAAGGAGCACTTGGGAATAAGCTGATTCGGCATCCATTTCCGCCATTGAAGTTATCTTCTCTTCAACATCCGCTTTTAATTCATCCAAGGACTCAAATTTACCGATGCTTTGGGCAAATTCATCATTTAACTCCGGGATTTCCTTGACTTTAATTTCTTGTAAAGTCACCTTAAAAGTGGCTTCTTTACCGGCTAAATCCTGATTCGGGTAATCGCTTGGAAAAGTAACGCTGATTTCCTTCTCACTACCGCTGGTCATTCCCATTAATTGGGTCTCAAAACCGGGGATAAAATTCCCCGCGCCGATTTCCAAAGTATAAGCTTGAGCGGCGCCACCGGAAAAAGGCGTGCCCTCGATATACCCTTCATAATCAATAACCGCAAAATCTCCCTTTTCGAGGGTTTCTTTATTTGAAAGCACTAATTCCGCATGTCGCTCCCGTAATTCTTGA
>JASFQO010000262.1:0-4689 GCA_050115405.1 Bacillota bacterium | reverse complement strand
CGATCGAACCATCCGCAACCAGGCTCCCATAGACTAATCTAAATATAACACGTGGAAGTATTTGTCGCATCGTCAATTCTGTGGATTTTTAGCTCTATCCATAAGTCGAATGGGTTGTCTGTCAAAAGATGGAGGGAAATCTATAACTAATGGGAGAGGAGAGCGTCGTAACATCTGTGAATGCAGTTTGGTACTTAATCGGTTTTTGATCCAACTCATAATTTTCACCCGACTTGCTTCTCAACCTTCCCCTGGTTCACCACGTTCTGGATTGCTTGACAACCGCCGGGACAGACCATAATCTCAATCGCGTGATATACGGACTGGCCTTCCCTGATATCTTGCAGGAGTTCCCGGGCATTACCAAGTTCATGGGCGATGCCGATTTTAACATCCATATCTTTAATCTTTACGGTAGCCTCACGAATTCCTTTCACACCGCGCATCTCGGTGAATTCCACTTCTTTTAACTCTTCTCCGGTTAACCATTCGTAGGCGGTCCGGGCGGCGTTTATTCCAGATGTAAAATACCTCGTTTGAGGGCGGCGGTTACCGCCTGGGTGCGATCCATGGCGTCCAGCTTCCGCAGGACCGCATTAACATGGGTCTTGACGGCGCCCTCGGCGATGAATAACGTTGCGGCGATCTCCTTGTTACCGTTACCCTCCGCTATAAGATGCAATACCTCAAACTCACGAGGAGTCAATGCCAGTGTGCACAAGCGACAAGCCAGTTTTGCGGCAACGACCGGAGAAATAATTGTCTGTCCACTATGTACGGTGCGCAAGCACTCCAGCAGCTCATTACGCGGGGCGTCTTTCAGCAGGAATGCTTTGGCGCCGGCGCAAAAACCACGGAAGATATCTTCATCGTCATCGAAAGTGGTTAGCAGAATGAGGCGAGCCGCCGGTTGCAACTGTCGAATCGCTGTAATGGCGTCCACGCCATCCATCTCCGGCATGCGCAGGTCCAGTAAGGCGACATCGGGGGCACGGAGGAAAAACTGTTCCACGGCTTCCCGCCCATTGCTCGCCTCGGCGACTATCGTCATGTCCGGGCTGCGACTGATCAGAGCCACCAGCCCTTCGCGCACCACCGGATGATCATCCGCGATGAGAATACGCAAAGGGGTCGTGTTATTCATGAGATGCCCCGAATAGATTGCCGGCAGACAAAGGTACCCGCACCGCCTCGCAGATCAGCGGAGAGTATCAGGAAAGGCTCCCGCGCTGTCTCCACAATGGCTTTAGCGTACTGGTTGAGGATGTTACTTTGCAAATCACTCATGTTCTGGCCAATAAATAATTCTGATAAATTTTTCGGAAATGAAAGCCGTAAATCGAAAATGTGATGGCCATGGGAAATAGTCGCGGACGTCGAAACACAGACCAAAGTACCAGCCTCCAGAAGTAACGTCTTTCCTTCCCAATAATCCCCAACCGGACAATGGATTTGTAAAACGCCGTGATATAACTGAAATGAAAATGGGCCACACCTAGTTTTATTGGATTATACCCTTTTAAAAACGTCATGACCCGTTGATAATATTGCTGGGGAGAATAGATGGCGTCGATGATCTGCTGATAGCCCTGTATTAATGTTTCGCGATTCATTCGCGGAATAAAGTTGATCGAGAGGTCGGTGTTGTCACCGGAAAAATCTTTCAAAAGCCTTCCTTCGCCATCCAATCGCTCATACAGCTTAGTCCCTTTTGGCGCATTCAATAACCCGACCATGGCGGTAACGATCCCGCTTGCCTGGATAAAGTTCACCAACTTAGCAAAAATATTAACATTGTCATTATCAAACCCTACAATAAACCCTCCTTGGACCTGTAAGCCGAATTTTTGAATTTTTTTTATACAGGTTAGCAAATCCCGGTTTTTATTCTGCGACTTGTTGCATTCCGCCAAACTTGCTTCGCTAGTTGTCTCAATACCGATAAATACGTTATTAAATCCGGCTTGGACCATCAACCGCATTAGTTCTTCATCGTCGGCAAGGTTGATCGACGCCTCGGTTTGAAAGGAGAAAGGGAATTTTCGCTCCGTCATCCATTTGATTAATACCGGGAGGATTTCCTCTTTTAACTTTTGCTTATTACCGATAAAGTTATCATCGACGAAAAACACTCCGCCGCGCCAGCCTGTCTCATAAATCGCATCTAACTCCCTCAATAATTGCGCGGCCTGTTTGGTCCGGGGAGTATGCCCGTAAAGCGCGGTAATATTGCAAAATTCGCAATTAAAAGGACATCCCCGCGAATATTGGACATTCATCGCCGCATATTTTTTGTTCTGAATCAGATCCCATAAAGGGAGCGGCGCCGTTTCCAGGTCAGCCCAGCCTGTTGCGGTATAAACTGGTTGGGGCGTCCCACTTTCCAGGTCCTGTAAAAAAGGGGGCAGGGTCAATTCTCCTTCACCAAGTACCCTATGATCAACATCTCTGAATTCTTCAGGTTCGCAAGTAAAAAGCGGACCCCCGGCCACTGTTTTAACCTTGAGCGTTTTACAACGATTGACCACCTCGCGAGCGGATTCTTTCTGAATAACCATGGCGCTGATCAAAACATAATCAGCCCACAAAAGGTCCCGATCTTTCAGAGCCGTTACAGTCATATCCACCAACTTTTTTTCCCACTCCGCCGGGAGCATGGCCGCAATCGTTAACAGGCCAAGCGGCGGGAAGCTGGCTTTTTTGGAAATGAATTTTAAAGCATAGGAAAAACTCCAGTAGGTTTTCGGGTATTCCGGATAGACTAAAAGTATTCTCATGTTTACTACCTTCCTTTCATAATTCCTTCTTTCGAATATGATACATTCCTGTTATTATATTTTTTACCAACTCCTCTGAAACCTCTTCTTTAAAGGGGCGGATAATTTTAATTTTATCTTTACTGTTGTCTGCTGTGACAATAATTACATTTCCATATCTGATTTTTTGTTTTTTAACTATCATTTAATCATTCCCCCCTATTTAATCTCGTTTTATCAATTAAAAAAACAAAATATTTCTGACCTTATAGGGTGAAAGTTAGTGGATATGTGGATAGTGGTTAGTGATTAGTACTTTCATTCCTTTTTGCGCCTGCGGTGAGGCATGTCCGTTAGGGTGAAAATACGTCAGTAGTTACATTCACAGTTTTGTGCCGCGACACAGCAGGCATGAACGTTAGAGTGAATCCTACTCATTTTTATTAATTCTCACCGGAATTACTCCGGCCATGTCGCCGATTACATTAACCAATTCCCGATCCGACGGGATCACAATCTTGGGTCGCAAAAATTACGACATTTGCATTGGACTCTTCGATCATTTCCTTATCGGCTTCACAACTGAGCTTGATTTTAACGGGAAGCTTGGAAAGTTGCACTTCGTACCATTTTAGCAAAACGCGGTCGTTTTCCTTAAAATCCGGTACACAGCCGGGAATAATGTTTCCGCCCAACTTCGGGCCTTTTTCCAGAAGAGTGACCCTGTGCCCGCGAGTTGCGCAGACTCTTGCCGCTTCCATGCCCGCAAGACCGCCGACGACGATTAGTACATTTTTTTTTTCGATCGCCGGAGTGATCGCCATTGATTTTTCCCTGCCGCAGGCCGGATTGACGGCGCAGGAAAGCGGCAAACCGTGGGCGAGCCTGTCCAGGCAGCCCTGATGGCAGAACAGGCACGGACGAATATCCTCCAGCTTTTCAGTCATGATTTTTTCGGGCAGATAAGGATCCGCTGAGTAAAGCTTAACATCATAAAACTCGCAAGTATAATCATCGCAAAAAGTTTTTTCATGAAATTCATCCTCTCATATTTTATAAACGATATCCAAAATATAATCTCTACTAAATTTGTTTTATTTCCACCCCCTCTATAACACTAGGCGGCTAAACTATCCTGTTTCCGCTAATTATTCTTACCAAAATACAAATTATAGCAACTACAAAAAGAATATGTATAAATCCGCCTATCGTATACGAAGTAACTAGACCAAGAAGCCATAAGAATATGAGAATTATCGCGGTTAACCCTAACATGCTTTAGCATCCCTCCTTCAAGATTTGTCAAACCATCCGCAATCAGGCTCCTATAGATTAATCTAAATATACCACTTGGAAGTATTTTCCGCATCGTCAGTTCTATTGATTTTTAGCTCTATCAATAGTCCAAATGTGTTGTCTGTCAAAAGATGGAGGGAAATCTATAACCAATGGGAGACAAGGGTACCCAAGTAGCCTCAAGGTGGTCGTATCTTACCAATAGATTTGAAAAGCGCATGGATCGACCGAGCGAGCTATAAATGGGATAGAGAATATAATCACCGGACGGCGGTGGAACGTGTGAATAGCCGACTCGACGTGTCGTTTGGATTTGAATTGCATACGATCCGGGGCATGGCAAAGATGAAGCTGCGGTGCGGATTAGCGCTGTGCGTGATGTTGGCAATGGCGCTGGGACGGATTCGCAGAAAACAAGCAGAAAAAATGCGAAGTTTGGTGGGGTAAGAATATATACTGCCAATCAAGAGCTTATTGATACCTTTTCGATGGAAAATATAAGGGGAGGTAAATTTGGTGTACCTTTTTTTCAATATATTTGGAATAAATTTCCAATATTTATATTACTTACGTCATTCAATAGGCGCAAACGCTTTGTTAAGGTAGTAATCAGACATCGTTGTTTGAAATGAAAAAC
>JASFQO010000261.1:0-4691 GCA_050115405.1 Bacillota bacterium | reverse complement strand
GGGCTGTGTGATGATGCGAGTCTGTAACCTCGATACATGCCAGGTGGGGGTGGCGACCCAAAATGCCGCATTGCGTAAAAACTTCAAGGGCGATCCGTCCTATGTCGTTAATTTAATGCGGTTTATCGCCCGGGATGTGCGGGAAATCATGGCCAGTCTTGGTTTTCGGACCATTAACGAGATGATTGGCCGGACCGACCGTCTGGAGCAGTCGCAATTGCGCCGCAATTGGAAAAATAAAGGAATTGATCTCTCGGATTTGCTCTATCGTCCCGAGGTGGGCGAGGAAGTCGGCAACTATTGCCAAATCGCTCAGGATCATGGACTGCAAAAGTCGCTGGATTACCGGGAACTGTTGCCAATTTGCGCGCCGGCTTTGGAACGGGGCGAAGTAGTGGATGCGATTGTACCCATTCGCAATACTGATCGGGTCGTCGGCACCATTTTAGGAAACGCGATTGTGAAACGTTATGGCGCGGCCGGACTGCCCGAGGATACGGTGAAATTACATTTTATCGGGAATGCCGGGCAAAGCTTCGGGGCGTTTGTGCCGCATGGCGTGACCATGCGGCTGGAAGGCGATGCCAACGACTATTTTGGGAAGGGACTTTCCGGCGGAAAAATCATTGTCTATCATCCGGCGCAATCCCCTTTTAATCCGGAAGAGAACGTCCTCATCGGCAATGTGGCTTTTTATGGCGCCACCGAGGGCGAAGCCTATATCGCCGGAGTAGCGGGCGAACGGTTTGCCGTACGTAACAGCGGGATCAAGGCGGTTGTCGAGGCTGTGGGTGATCATGGTTGCGAATATATGACCGGCGGCAAAGTAGTGGTGCTCGGTCCGACCGGCCGCAATTTCGCCGCCGGGATGTCCGGCGGGGTGGCCTATATTTTGGATACGGCCGCCAACTTTGCCGAGCGTTGCAATCAGGAAATGGTCGACTTGGAAGCGGTGGTTGACCCGTTGGAGATCGCCGAGTTACAGACGCTGATTGAACGGCATGCCGAATATACCGGCAGTGTCCGGGCCAAGGCCGTCCTGAACCGGTGGACGGATTATCTGCCGCAGTTCGTCAAGGTAATTCCCAGGGATTATAAACGAGTATTGGAAAAATTAAAAGAAGTAGAGGCGGAGGGGTTGACCGGGGCCGAAGCCTATATGGCCGCTTTTGAAGCTAATAAGAACGACTTGAAACGGGTCAGCGGAAATTAAACGGGGGGATTAGCATGGGAAAGCCAACTGGTTTTATGGAGTATCAACGGGAACTGCCCGATGACCGGGCGCCGTTGGAACGGATCGGTTATTGGCAGGAGTTTCATCGGCATTTGGCGCCCCGGGCCCAGACCAATCAAGGCGCGCGCTGTATGGACTGCGGTATTCCGTTTTGTCATACCGGCCGATTGATTAATGGCATGGCCTCGGGTTGTCCGATTAATAATTTGATTCCGGAATGGAATGACCTGATTTTTCGCGGACTGTGGCGCGAAGCGCTGCAGCGTCTGCTGAAGACCAATAATTTTCCGGAGTTTACCGGCCGGGTCTGCCCGGCGCCCTGTGAAGGCGCTTGTACCCTCAGTATCAACGAACCGGCGGTGACCATTAAAAATAATGAATGCACCATTATTGACCGGGCTTTCGCGGAGGGCTGGATGATGCCGCGGTTACCGAAGCGGCGTACCAATAAAAAAGTGGCCGTCATTGGTTCCGGACCGTCCGGTCTGGCCTGCGCCGCCCAGTTGAACGCAGCCGGGCATACGGTGACCGTCTTTGAACGGGCGGACCGGGTCGGCGGGTTGTTAATGTATGGCATCCCCAATATGAAACTGGATAAGCAGATTGTGCAGCGCCGGATTGACCTGATGACGGCCGAAGGAGTAACCTTTGTCCCCAATACCGAGGTCGGCAAGGATTATCCGGTGGAACGTTTAAAGGCGAAATTTGATGCGGTAGTCCTGTGTGGCGGGGCCACCAAACCCCGGGATCTGCGGATACCCGGCCGGGAACTGCAAGGCGTGCATTTCGCTGTGGATTTTCTGCGGGCCAATACCAAAAGCCTGTTGGACTCCAACCATCTGGACGGCCAATATTTATCGGCTAAGGGACAGGATGTTATCGTGATTGGCGGTGGCGACACCGGCACCGACTGTGTGGGCACGGCTTTGCGGCATGGTTGCAAGAGCGTGGTCCAATTTGAAATTGTCCCGCAACCGCCGCTGGAGCGCACTGCCAAAAATCCCTGGCCGCAATGGCCGGTAATTTACCGGATGGATTACGGTCAGGAAGAAGCGGCCGCGCTTTACGGGAGCGACCCCCGGATTTATTGTATCAATACGGTGAAACTGACCGGCGATGCCGACGGGGTGGTGCAAGCGGCGGAGACTGTCAAAGTCAAATGGGAACCGGACGCTAACGGCCGGATGACTCCCAAACCAATTCCGGGGACGGAAAAAGTCTGGCCGGCGCAGCGGGTACTGTTGGCGTTAGGCTTCTTAGGCCCGGAGGATACCCTGCTGGAACAACTGGGGATCGCCCGCAACCCCCGTTCCAATGTTAAGACCGATGATCGGTACGCCACCAATCAGCAAGGGGTCTTTGCCGCCGGTGACATGCGCCGGGGCCAAAGCCTGGTAGTCTGGGCGATCCATGAAGGGCGCGCCGTCGCCCGCGAATGCGACCGTTATCTGATGGGGCGGACGATGCTGCCGTGAGCGAGTGAATCAGGGCGAGTCAGGGGACGGTTCCTTGACTCACAGGTAGGTATAATGAATTAAGGATATCGAATAAGAACGATGCCCAAACTTTCAACCCTTCCACCTCCTTGAAACGGAGGGATTTGTGCAGTGGATGAAAGAAAGACACAATTACCAGGGGTAGTAATACAATATCTTCAATTTGTAAAGCAGCGGATACCATACAGCCGATTCTTATTATTCGGGTCGTATGCCAGCGGGAAACAGAACCCAGAGAGTGATATTGATCTTACAGTTATATTATTAGCCTTACATAGTCCTGCGCGCTATAGAAGAAGCGTAGAATGCTGACGGTTTTATTTTGTACACAAGCACATAATTCTTTATCAACGCCTTGCGGTAACCCTCTTTTTCCAACCGCTTATCTTGACACTTCGCATACATCATCGGATTGCTCTTTAGATAGCCATAACATTTAGCCACTTCATCAAGGAAATTCCTGGCTGCGGTTGGATTGGCCAGTTGTATGGCTATGTACGAAACGATATTGTCCAAATCTTGATGCGCAAGCTTTGAAACAACTAATTTATACATTATATTTCTCTCTTACACTTTTTAAAGAAGCATCCCCGTCAAGCACGTTCCCTGCTCAGTGAATGACACGGGCGTAGTGCTTACCCACGTTTTGAAAACGTGGGTTTTTTATTTTGACAAAGGATGTTAGAAAAAAATTACCATAAAAAATAAATTTATGTAGAACATTTAACAATATATGGTATAATTTAGATATGACATTTACCAAAGTTGTAATGTGAAATTGAAAGGAGTGAAAACCTTGCAAAGAAAAAACAGAAAGATACTAATTGGTTTAGCGGCCTGTTTGTTATGGGGAATGTTACTGTTACCCAATTTGATTCAACCCAATCAGAATATCATCAACGCCGCCGGTAATTTTACAGTGGATTATTCCCAGTATGATTGGGGTTCCGGGGCTACCGTGAGTGTGACCGTCACCAATAACGGCTCGGCGGCAATTAACGGGTGGTCCTTGGCATGGTCTTTCTCCGGCAACCAAAAGATTTCGAACATGTGGAACGCCACCTTTACTCAAAGCGGGACTGCGGTCACCGCTACCAATCAATCCTATAACGCCACTATCCCGGCGGGAGGCAAGGTCAGCTTCGGTTTTAATATTACCTATAGCGGCGCGAATGCCAAGCCTACAGGCTTTACCTTGAATGGCAGTCCCAGTTCGGCCAGCCCGACCGCCTCGCCGACGTCATCGCCTTCGCCTTCGGAAACATCAGAGGCCACAGCCACATTAACCCCGACTGCTACACCGACAGCAACAGCCACAGCTACACCGACAGCCACGACCACGACGGTTAAAATAATGCCTTTGGGCGATTCCATTACCGACGGTTTTACAGTGGCGGGCGGATACCGGATTAAATTATGGAGCTATTTTAAAAATAACGGCTATAGTGTGGATTTTGTCGGTTCGCAGTCCAACGGACCCGCGGAACTTGGGGATAAAGATCATGAAGGGCACTCCGGTTGGCGGATCGACCAGATTGATACCAATATCGATACCTGGATGAATTCCTACCAACCGCAAATTGTCTTGCTACATATCGGCACCAATGATATCGCCCAGAATTACAACCTGTCGAACGCCCCCGGCCGGGTGGGAACTTTAATTGACAAGATTTGCGCCAAATTACCCGCGGGCGGTAAACTTTACGTCGCTCAAATTGTCCCTTTGTCCACTGCGGATTGGAATCAGAAAATAAATAGTTTCAACCTTCAAGTTGCCTCCCTTGTCCAGACCAAGGCCGATCAAGGAAAGCCGGTATATATCGTCGATATGTACAGCGCGCTGACCACGGCCGATTTGGCGGACGGCGTCCATCCAAGCCTCACCGGTTACAATAAGATGGCGGATGTTTGGTTTGATGCGATCCGCGCCGACTTTGAGTAATTTCCGAGAAAGAGAGAGA
>JASFQO010000260.1:0-4696 GCA_050115405.1 Bacillota bacterium | reverse complement strand
AGATAAACACCTGGTCAAAACATCTCCTGGTGGCAAAAGGCCCGAAACTGTGCGCGTATGGGACCTTACCCGTGGCCGAAAGCCCTGCGGCAACCCCGATCATGTTCGCTTCCTGCACGCCACAATCAAAGGTCCGGTCCGGATAGGCCTCCAAAAACGGAATCATTCCCATCGACTTCATCAAATCGGCATCCAGCACTACGATCCGTCTATCGGTACTCGCCAGCTCGATCAGGGTCTTTGCATAGACGTCCCGCATCATCATTTCTTCTTTGATATTATTTTTGGTTACTATTGCGTTCATTACCGCACCCTCCTTTACCCCGCCGTTTTCTTTAAGCAAGCGCTTCTTCCAATTTTTGTCCGGCCCGGGTAATAGCCGTATCCACCTGCTCATCACTAAAAGTCATATGATGATTATTGACGATACCTTCTGCAAAAGTACATCCGTACCCCTTTTTGGTCTGAAGGACAATCGCTGCGGGGCGGCCCTGCATTGCTTGGGCGTTTTCTACCGCTTCATAGATCGCTTGCAGATCAGCGCCGTCAACTTCCTGTCCGTACCAGCCGAAATCGACAAACTTTTGTTTAAGATCGCCGAGATCATTGATATCCTTCGTATAACCGTCCAATTGCTGGTGATTATAATCGATGAACATTATGAGCCTATCCAATTGCTGATGGGCGGCGAACAGCGCGCCCTCCCAGATTTGGCCTTCGTCACATTCACCATCACCAATTATCAGATAGGTGTAACTGTCTCTTTGGTCAATCCGGTTTCCGAGAGCCACTCCAATTGCAGTAGAAATTCCTTGTCCCAGTGAACCGGTAGTCATATCAATCCCCTTGGTCTTATTCCGGTCACAATGGCTCGGCAAGTCCGTCCCAGGCTGGTTCAACGTTTTGAGCTGCTCGATGGGAAAGTACCCTTTGAGAGCAAGCGTGGCATAAACCGCCGGGCCGGCGTGGCCCTTCGACACCACCAGCCAATCGCGTTCCGGCCATCCGGGATTTTGCGGATTAATCTTCATAATCCCGCCATAAAGCACCGCCAGGGTCTCCACAATGGACATCGAGCCACCTACATGGCCAAATCCCAAATATTTAAACTCCTTCAAACATTCCAGTCTGATTTTGGCCGCCAAAATCTCCAATTCTTTCTTTTTGGTTTCCGTTAACAACTTCGCCACCTGCCTTCAATGCTAAACTTATTTTTGTAAATAATGGGCTTTAATTTGATATTCCTTAACACTTCGAATATGTTCCCGGATGGCTTTTTCGGCCAAATCGGCATCTTTGTTCACTATGGCCTCAAACACCTTTTGATGCTCTTCATAAGAAATTTTTAATCGCGTGATATCATTAACAGTTGTGGCTGCGAAGCGACGAATCTGATCGTTCATGGCCAAAGCATATTCGATTAATTTGGAATTTTTACTGCCAATAATAATAATCTGGTGAAACTGCATATCCGCATTGACATTTTCACTATTATTTCCCTTGACCAAATCACTATACAAATGATTTACCACTGACTTCAATTGCTTAATAACTGTTTCCGCATTTATTTGTACACATCTTCTGGCCGCCATTCCCTCCAAAGCTTCCCGGATATCATAGGTCTCAATAAAGTCTTCCAGGCCCATCCGTGATACAAAAGTGCCTCTTTCCGGAATTGATTCCACAAACTTTTCACTTGCCAGCCTTCTTAAAGCTTCCCGGATCGGAGTTTTGCTAAAGCCAAGCATCGTACATAATTCACCTTCATTAAGCATGCTTTCCGGCTCAAATTGATTATTCAAGATGGCGTCCTTAATTTTTTGATAGGCAATTTCCTGTTTTGGACCTGACTTTTTCTTAATATAAGCCATTTAACTCTCCGCTTCTATAATATTTGTTTAGCTTTATTCCCAATCAAGCAGATAACGGAATACGGCAATACCAATTATAGTATAGCGCGTATGTGATTAATTGCAGCCTTGGCGGCTTCATCGCCATTAGGAAGCGGAAGGCATTCAAAAGAAACATAACCATTATATTCAATCGCCTTAAGTATGGTAACAATATTGGCAAAATCCATGTTTCCCGCTCCGGGATATTGACGATTGCTATCCGCGAAATGGATATATCCAAGTAATTCCTTATTTTCGGCAATCGTCTTAATAATTCCTTTTTCTTCAATATTCATATGAAAAGTATCCATTAATATTTTTAAATCAGGTATCTTACTTGATTTGATATAATTTGCGACTTCCGCGGCAGTATTTAAATAGTTATTTTCATAACGATTAATTACCTCTAAAACTAAAGGCACATTTCTTTTGCTTGCATAATCGGCTATCTGTTTCAGTGATCCGGTCAATCTGGTTTCATAAATATCACGTCCGGCGCCGTTGGGTAGATTACCCCTTACACAGCCGATAATTACCAGCGAGTTCACGGCTTGGGCCAGGTCGACATATTCCTTAATGCTATGAATGGCGGCTTCTCTAATCTGAACGGAATCATCAATTAAGGATAACTTATGGGCCACAAAAATGGACCCGGTCGCAATTCCGGAAACCTGAACCTGATATTTTTCACAGGCGCCCGCCAGCTTTCCGATCGCAATTTCCGACGGACTGTCAAAATGCAACTCCACCGCATCATATCCCATCCGTTTGGCCTTCGCAATGCTTTCAACCGGATCCCCGCCAAGTAAAACTGGTACTGTGGCTGCACTTTTATTTGATATTGTCACACTAAATTTAAATTGATAATTTTTCGTCTTGCAATTATCATTCATTGTCTTTCTCCCTTATTAACCGGTCATCATCATCATTCAAGCATTATCGGTTTTTTAGTCTCATAAGATTTTTTGGCGGCCAATCCGATTAAAACCGGTTTTAAACCATTCAAGATTATCATATCCAAATTTTATTCGGATATGATAATCTTGATTTTTTAATCTAAAACCAAAGCGGTCCATAAAATAAAATTATTTAAACTTCAGCATTACCTTGAATGCATTTGCCTTTTCATGAACAGCCTCTTGAAAAGCTTCCCGGATGTTTTCAAAAGGATAATAATGGGTATTTAACGCGGCCAAGTCATAGGTTTCCTTAACCCGGCTCATAAACCTGATGGTTCTTTGCGCAAAGTCTTTGGTCCCCCCGGAACCTTTAATTTTTAATGTCTTCCAAATGGTCCAACCCAACTCGATAGGTATTTTCCTACCGATAGAATGGCCGATCAAATTCACGCGGCAACTATGCCCCGCAATATCAAAAATCGAGGCGATGGACTGGTCGTTTCCGGAAGCTTCCACCAGAACGGAAGGGCCACAATCATCGGTCAAGGCCATAATTTGCTCCTTAACCTTTCCCTCAGTTGGGTCAATTACGGCATCCGCTCCATATTTCAATGCAATTTTTCTTCGGTTTTCCAAAGGATCCACGACAATCGTCCGCGCCCCTGAAGTCCTGGCAACCATTGTCGCCGATACTCCCACCGGTCCACACCCTAGAATCACCGCTGTATCCGAAGCATCAATAAAACTGCCGTTTCCCCAAATCCCAAAATATCCGATCGAAAATGTCTCTACCCATGCCCCATCTTCATAGGTCCAATTATCAGGTATTCGGTGGACATATTGTTCTTCAATCACCATATACTCGCCCATACCTCCGGGTGAATCCGGCCTAAAACCCGCTTCGCGCATATTCAGACAAGCCGACGGCATCAATCCTTCTTTACAATTTTGGCATACGCCACAGGCCATCACACAATCTCCGGTTACTTTGTTCCCCGGTTTAAGGGTGATCACTTCACTTCCAATTTCTTGAATCATACCGCCCCATTCATGTCCGGGTGTATAAGGAGCGATATCGTATCTCCCTTCTTTTGAATGACCTTCATAACATTCAACATCCGAACCGCAGATGCCACAGGCGCCTACCTTAACCAATACCTGATTCGGCTTTAACTTCGGGATCTCAACCTCCTCGACTCTTAAATCATGTGGGCCATACAAAAATGCAACTTTCGCTTTCATCGTCTTTTCCTCGCTTTTATTATTTTAATTCCAAACAAAACTACTTTATCTCGATAACTTTACGCTCGGCAACGGCCTCTTTGGCGACAAGCGCCCATTGCACCGCTTTATAACCGTCCTCCAATCCTACTAACGGCTGTTTGTTTCCTGCAATGCAATCTACAAAATGTTGCATCTCCGCGATAAAACTAGGTTCCCAATACTCATAAAACCATTGCACACATTTTTGGTTTACACCATCGACATTAAGACAGGTTACCCGATCCTTGGTCGGCGTAGTACACACTCTGATACAGCCCTCGGTCCCGAAAACCTCAGTTTCCACATGATAGCCATAGGTACAATTTCTCGTTGTCTCAAACCAACCCATGGTCCCGTTTTTAAAACCGACCAGTATCCCGCAGTTATCAATATCATTGACCTTGGCCAATCCCTCATAGGCATAAACGCCACCAAGTCCATAGATACTCTTGGCATCCGAACCAACCAGCCACCTGGCGCTATCATAATCATGTGTCAACATATCGAAAACAAGGCCCCCGCTTGTCGGACTAAATTTAATAATATACTCCGCCATTGAGGCCGGATCGCGGTTAATCATCTTGACCAGGATGGGTTTGCCGATAAAACCTTCATCAATCTTCTGCTTCATCGCTTGATATG
>JASFQO010000259.1:0-4707 GCA_050115405.1 Bacillota bacterium | reverse complement strand
TTTACGGTAATATCGCCGGCGGCATGAATAGGGGCTGTACCATTAAAAGCAAGCGTTACAGCAATGATCCAAAGCATCACTCCGAAAAGCAATTTTTTCATTTTGTTAAACATTTTTATTCCTCCTCGAATTTTTTTACCGAAGCTGTTTGCGAAAGTATGGCTAAAATATTCCATTAATAACAAAATATTCCTGCTGATTTTGAACTGTAATTCTGCAAGTAACCTTGTTTGTGTTTGAAAATAGAAATGCAGGTTCCGAAGAACCTGCAAAACCAGTATTTTTAATAATTCTTGCTAAATATTTCGTGTTTATCGAAATTGATTTTATTTTTTACCGTCTCGGCCTCGGTCTGGGACCATGACCCGGTCCGTGATGCGGGCTGGGTCCGGGCGGACCAAAGAGCCACCCAAACAAATCCAGACCGAGAATCACTGTGGTATGGCGATCATCTTCCCGTTCGGGGTCTTCATCGTAACAAATGGTGAATACCGAGTCGTTGGGATTCCAACCTTCAGCACCCATAAAAATTTGACCGGGGTCGATTTCAAAGCCGTCGCGTTCCAGATCAAACTTGATTTTATCCGAAACTGAAAGCGCTCGCCGTCACCCTCCGCGAAAGCCGCAGCGCGGACCACAACGGCTGGTCGGCGTGTCTATATTGGCAACAGAGTTTGGCGAAATGCTATCGCTAATGAAGGAGCGTCCTCCCGAGCAATGATATCCGCGGCAAGAGTCGTGTCAATCGGCGTTTTCTTTTGTTAATAATATCCGTAATGTCTGTGTAAAGTTTAAATGAATAATAAGGCTAATACATTGTAATTTGGAGCCCTATAACCTATTATATAACATATAAATAACATTATTTTAAAGGAGTGTTTGCGATGCAGAAAAGGAGTTTATTGTCGGCAGTAGTTTTGGTTTTATTGTTATTGATTGCGACGACGGTTTCTTATGCGGCTGATTTGCCTAATGTTGTAATTTTGGCCACCGGAGGGACAATTGCCGGTTCCGCGACATCCAATACAAGCACTACGGGATACGAAGCGGGCGCTATCGGGGTTGAAACTTTAATAGCGGCGGTCCCGGAAATGACCAAAATTGCCAATGTATCCGGGGAACAGGTCTGCAATACCGGAAGTTCTAATATTAATAACAAAATTTTATTAAAGTTAAGTAAGCGAATTAATGTACTTTTGAATTCCGATAAGGTTGACGGGATAGTTGTCACTCATGGGACCGACACCTTGGAAGAGACGGCTTATTTTTTAAACTTGACTGTAAAAAGCGACAAACCGGTAGTGGTAGTGGGGGCGATGCGCCCGGCGACGGCGATTAGCGCTGATGGTCCCTTTAACTTATATAACGCGGTTTTAGTTGCGGCCGATCCCCAATCCAAAGGCCGAGGGGTGTTTATTTTATTAAATGACCGGATTGGTTCCGCCCGCTATATTACCAAAACCAATACAACCATGCTGGATACGTTTAAATCGGTTGAACAAGGATATCTGGGCGCCATTGCTGGCGGCAAGCTCTATTTTTGGAATGAGATTACTAAAAAACATACATTTAAGACCGAATTTGAGATCGCCGGAGTTGATAAGTTGCCCCGGGTTGATATTATTTATGGGTATCAGAATGATGATCAAACTTTTTATGATGCCGCCGTTAAAGCCGGAGCCGCTGGAATTGTAGTCGCCGGTTCGGGGAATGGTTCACTTTCCGCTGTTTCCAAGGCCGGGGCCAAGAAAGCAATTGATCAAGGAGTGGTAATTGTCCGTTCCACACGTGTCGGGAATGGCATTACTTCACCGAGTAAATTCGGGCTTAACTCTAATTCCTTAAATCCGCAAAAATCACGAATACTACTTATGTTAGCACTTACTCAAACAAAAAATCCTCAAAAAATTCAACAATATTTCGATGAGTATTGATAAGGACATGGGGGAGACATAGGGACGGTTCGTTTGTCTATTTTTAGACAAACGAACCGTCCCTATGTCTCCGTTTTATTTGGTGTTTTTGCGCTGTAAAATGCCATATTCGATACTGTCCACCAGGGCCTCCCAGGAGGCTTCGATCAAGTTTTCCGATACTCCGACCGTACCCCATTGGGTCTGGCCGTCGGAGCTTTCGATCAAGACCCGGACTTTCGCCGCGGTGCCCGCTTTTTCATCCAATACCCGCACCTTAAAATCAATAAGCCCGATCTCCTTGATTTCCGGATAAAAACGCAGGAGCGCCTTGCGAATCGCCGAGTCCAGCGCGTTGACCGGGCCGTCGCCTTCGGCGGCGGTAAGTTCATATTGATCGCCCACCGCCACTTTGATGGTGGCTTCGGAAAACACCGGCAAGTCGCCCCGTTTTTCAACGATAATCCGAAATCCTTCCAGTTGGAAGACTTTTTCGTATAAGCCTAAAGTTTTCTTGATCAGCAAGTCAAAGGAGGCTTCGGCGGCTTCGAATTGGTATCCCAGGTTTTCCAGTTGTTTTAACTTGTTGGTCAGGTCGGTGACTTCCGGCGCTTCCTTGCTGGTTTGGGGAGCTACCGTTTTGATTTTATTTAAGAGCGTGCTGCGTCCGGCTTGGTCGGAGAGGAGGAAGCGCCGTTGGTTGCCGACCAGTTCGGAACGGATATGTTCCAGTGATACCGGATTTTTGAGGATCGCATCGTGGTGCGTCCCCGCTTTATGGGCAAACGCCGCCGCTCCGACATAGGGCTGGCGTTCGTCATGATGCAAATTGGTCAATTCGGAAATAAACCGGGAAGTTTCCGTGAGCTGTTTCAACTGCGGGGCGACCGTCGATTGATAACCCAATTTCAGGATTAAGGTCGGGATGATGGTCGATAGATTGGCGTTGCCGCAACGTTCCCCATAACCGTTGAAAGTCCCCTGGACCTGGACTGCTCCGTTTTGGACCGCCATTACCGAATTCGCCACCGCAACGCCGGAATCATTGTGGAAATGCACTCCGAACGGCACAGTCAGTGTTTGCCGGACCTGTGCGATGATCTCCATGGCCTCAAGCGGTAAAGTACCGCCGTTAGTGTCGCAGAGGACCAAAGTCCCGGCGCCGCCGCGCAGCGCGGCTTTTAAGGTTTCCAGGGCATAGGAGGGATTGGCCTTATAGCCGTCAAAAAAATGTTCCGCGTCAAAGATGGTCTCCCGGCCCTGTTCCCGCAGATAGGCCAGAGAATCCTCAATCATTAGCAGGTTTTCATCCAAAGAGACGCGCAGTACTTCCAGGGCGTGGAGGTCCCAACTTTTGCCAAAAAGGGTCACCGCCGGGGTCCCGGTAGCGAGCAAGTCGTTTAAGGTCTTATCGGCGGCGGGTGGGTTGGTATTCCGTCGGGTGCTGCCGAAGGCGGTCAGTTTGGCGGTACCGAGGCGAAACTGGGCGGCGTTTTGATAAAATTCCCAATCCTTGGGATTGGCTCCCGGCCAGCCGCCTTCGATATAGTTGATTCCCAGCGCGTCGAGTTGTTTGACAATCCGCAATTTATCTTCCGCAGAAAAATACACGCCTTCGCCCTGGGCGCCATCCCGTAAGGTCGTATCATAAATCAATACTTGAGCCATCAGGCCGTCTTCCCCCTTTGTAATATTATGCCAATTTATTGTTATGAAGGCTTGTTGAAATGTAAGACATATTAAGCGCTTAAAATTCCTTATTAAAATTAAATTCTATTGTATCGTGAAAGGGGACCAATGTCAATGTTTAAAAAATTTTATTCACGGCAAACGCATGAATGCAGCTAGGTATAACGAGGCAACCCGCCTGCGCTGAAAAAGGTGAGGTAAACTAATTGCGGAGTTGACAATTGGTAAGCGTTTGTTCCACTGCCCCATAAACCAAGGTCTTCGGGTTCCAATGTCATTGTACATATAGGGCTAATGTCCCTTCTTTGGCGGGGCCGGGAAAATGTCCGACCTCCAGTCTCTAGCTTCCAGCCTCCGGTTACGCACCGGCCTCGGGCTTTTTTCATACATTGGAGGAGGCGGAGTTAGGACGTTAGGGTGAAAATTGCCATCAGGCAATTTACACTCCACGGGTTGTGTTTGCAAACGTAGTGCAAACACGTAAGTAGGGTGAAAATTGCCGTCAGGTCAATTTACATTCACAGTCTTGTGCCTGCGAAGCAAGGCATGGACGTTAGGGTGAAAATACGTCAGTAGTTAAACTCAAGAGTTTTGTGCCGCGATGCGGGCATGAACGTTAGGGGGCGGAGGGAGTAGTGTTCTGGCGAATTGTCAAGATGGAACAGGCGTCTTTCGGCAAACGGGTTTTGCGCCGGGGTTGCCGGGGAGACGATGTTAAGGAACTGCAACAACGCTTAGCGGCCAAGGGTTTTTACTTTGGGCCGCCGGATGGCTGCTTCGGGGTGTTGACTGAGGAAGCGGTCCGCTTATTACAACAAACTTTTAAAATGCGGCAGGACGGACTGGCCGGATCGGCGGTGGTGGCAGCCTTAACCCGTGATTCTACCCAAACCGGCCGGATTATTTATACGGTCTTGCCGGGGGATAATCTCGCCCAAATCTCCATGCGGTTTAAAGTATTGCCGACGGCCTGGCGTCACATCCCGGGAAGGCGCCCCGGAGTCAGGCGAATTTATCCGGGGCAACGGTTACTCCTTTACCAGAAGGCCTTTTTTGTTTGGGATGATATTCCCGATAGTTCGGTTATGGCGGTAACAGGAATCAT
>JASFQO010000258.1:0-4716 GCA_050115405.1 Bacillota bacterium | reverse complement strand
CAACACGGGGAGATCGTCGAGACCGGCAAACATCAGGAGTTAATGCGCAGGGAAGGAGGAGTGTACCGCCGCATGGTGGTAAATGAATATTTATAAAACCATATGGATTTTGGAATAATTATCTGATAAAATTAAAATATTAATTCGGTTTACAGATTATCTCATGAATTCGCGTGTCCAAAATACCCGCTGCATGGGCAGGAGTCAGGAGGACCGCGGTATCAGCGCCCCGTCCCGTCCCGCCGACCGCGATCACCTGCTCGCCGAATGGGATGAGCCCCGCATCCAAAGCCATCACGGCAATTTCCACACAGACTTTGGTCCCCTGGCCGAACATCCGCAAAGTATGGGCGATTAATTCCACCGGGTTCACGCCGCCGAACTTTTTGCTAATCCCGCGCTCGGCGCCGCTTAAGACATGAGTTGCGGTCAACACCCGCATTCCGGAATCAGTCAGCTCGGCCCGGACCGCCTCCGTCATCTCATTCTCACCGGGCTTCCACATTCCATAAACGTGGGTAACGCAGACCGTCTGAATTTCCGGGACATTTTGAAACAGCCGGGCGGTCTCCCCGGTATTGGAAGCGATCACCATATGCCGAATCCGGCGTTCTTGAGCGGTCTGCAACGCCAATTGAACCGTTTGCTCCGTATTGGCTGCGCCTGCTGTTGCAAAGTACATCTTTCGTCACCTCGAAGTATAATTGAAAAACTATTGATAAATCACCAAATCCGCCAGGGGTTTCCGGCCATGATCAACCTTGGTATCGCCGGGATAGCCCAGCGGAGTGAAGGCCACCGGCTCCCAGGCATCCTCAAACGCCAGCACTTCCCGGGCCGCCCGCGGGTCAAAAGCCCCAATCCAACAAGTTCCCAGGCCTAACGCCGTAGCCGCTAAAATCAGATGGTCCATGACGATGGCCGCATCCACTGCGGCGTAACTCTTCCGGTCCTGACCACGGACCCAACCCTTTCCCGGAATGGCGCAGACGCCAAGCACATAGGGGGCGGAGGCAAACCATTCCTGACGATAGACGCGCTTTAATTCCGCCCGCCGGCCCTCGGTTTTGATCACGAGCAGCTTGAAGGCCTGCAAATTGCAGGCAGTCGGGGCCAGGCGCGCCGCCTCCAAAACCTGTTGGAGCTTTTCCGGCTCCACCGGGTCCGGGCGATAGGACCGGACACTGTACCGTTCGGCTACTACCTTGAAAAATTCCATGCTTTTAACCTCCTTGATTGTTTTTCTAGTAAAGCGTTTCCTAACGTATATATAATTATCACGTTTAAATGGGAATCATTGATATATTATAGGAAACGATATACTAATTATAATCATAAACATTACATAAAGAAAAATCAAGGGAAAGCAAATGAGGCACGAGGCATAAGGCGCGAGTAAAAAAGCAAAGTCAACAAAGTCGATACGATTCACTGCTCATTCCCCACTTTCCACTTCTCATCGGCCTCACGAAGGAGAGGCAAGGTCACACAAAAGGTACTGCCTTCATTCACGCGGCTTTCAACCGCAATCTTGCCGTGATGCGCTTCCACAAGCAGCTTCACGATATAAAGACCGAGCCCTAACCCGGTTGCTTCCTTAACGCTTTTGGAACGATAATAACGTTGAAACACTTTGGGCAGGTCCTGCGGTTCAATACCCATCCCGAAATCAGTGACCGTGATCGTGATTTGATGGGCATCGGCCGCCAATTTGACCAGTACCGGCCGGTCATTGGGAGAATATTTCAAAGCATTGGCAATCAAATTGGTCACCACTCGTTCGAGCCGTTCTTCATCTGCATAAATCCGATAATTACCGGGAGCAATCTCCACCTGTACCCGATGCAGGTCCTCCTCGAAACCGATTCGCGAAATCAAGTCTTTAACCACAGCCGCGAAATCAATCACATTTTTGTTTAATTTGAGATTATTGGATTCCAAGCGGTAAGAGTCAAACATCTCCTGAATCATTTGGGTCATCCGCCGGGCGCTGATATAGATCACTTGGGCTTCCTCAGCCTCAACCGCCAGGTTATGTTTGGCCAAACGACGCTGCAGTAACTGGGAACGCGCCGAAACGACCGTCAACGGGTTGCGTAAATCGTGCGACACCGTCCGAATGAACGCTTCCCGGCTTTCTTCCAATTGCCGCATTTCCGTTATATCACGCGTAATAATAATCCCTAATGCCAGTTGCCCTTCTTCGTCGCGGATCACACTGCCGCTGCAAATAACATTGAAACAAGTACCGTCGCTATGTTCGAGCACAAATTCGGTGTCGACGACCGTTTCCCCCCGCAACAACCGATTTCCGGGCAATTGCCCGACAGGCACCGGGGTATTGTTCGGCCATAACAAACGATAATTGCCATAATCCAAAATAGTCGCCGCAGCCTCGTCCGGCACTCTGGAGATCTGCCTCTCCATTTGATTCCGCAAGATAATATTACCTGAAGCGTCGATCACATTGATTCCCTCGCGGATGCTTTGCAATAAGGCGGAGAGCTTCGCCGCCTTGTGTTCGGCCCGTACCCGGGCGCGCCGTTCATTAATCAACAGCCGGGAATGTTCCAACTGATTCCTGGCCCGTTCAATGACAGCCGCATATTTGGCCGCAAGTGACTTAATATAAACAAAATCAACCGTGCCGAGGGGGTCCCCCAATCCGGCGAAAAGCAAGATTAAAATTCCAATGCAATTTACCTCCTCCGCGATTAACGGTACGGCCAGACATCCTTTAACATCACCGGAGACAAACCATTCCCTTTCGATATCGCGGGCTTCCTCAACAGTAAAATAGACCGGGTTTTGAGTCTCCCGGACCAACATGGCATGGGGCTGCTCACTTAAGTCCAGTTGCCTGGTTACTGCCTCGTCACGCCATACTTGATAGACTTCATTCCGGTCTTCCTGCCGGTTAAAAAGACAAAGCGCGCCGCCGTCCGCTTTTACCTCCCGGCTGATGTTTTTAATGGCCGTATTGAAGATTTCATACATGTTTGCCGCATTATATAGTTTGGCTAAACCGGCATCCAGTTGGGATGCTGTCTGGTTTAAACGCCGGATCAACTCTTGCTGCTGTTTCTTTTGAACTTGCAATTGTTCGTTGACATCAATCAATTGCTGCACATCTGTACAGTCGCTGCAAGTTAACATCATTAAATCTCTTTGCTCTGCGTCGCCCCGCAGCATCATCCCGTTAAATCGTAACCGTTTAACTACATCTTGATCCGTTTGACGCAGCTCCGCTTCAAAATCCGTCAAGGTCTCCCCCCGCATTACCCGAAGATGCGGCCAGTCATCCGCGGCAATTTGCGCGCCGTCAGTCGTAAATAGTTGATACAACGGCCCGAAATCTTCATCCGTACCGGGAACCAAAGAACTGTCCGGGGAGAAACCTAACAGATCGACTGCTTTTTGATTGATGCCCAGCACCTGGCCGGACCGGTCCGCAACCAGTAAACCTTTATTTAACCGGTCAACCACCGCCTCCCATTCCGCGGCTTGCAGCTTGAGCGGACGTTTCTCATCAGGCTCCCTCCGGACCGACTCCGGAATAGGCGCCATTGAAATATTCACGGTAATCACTAAAATATCCGGAGTCGGCGCATTTGCGGCCCATAACGGGACCAGCGCCAACTTCCAGCGGGCCCTCTCCCTTTGCTTGGGTGGTTGAAATTCCACTAATAGATTGGTCTGCGGAATTTTTTTCGTCAATATTACCGCCGCTGCCGCGTCCAATTGATTATTGCCCACGTATGGCAAGCCCGGTTTCGTTTGAATCCCAGCGCTTGTTTGGGCGTGCGCGGCTTCCTCCATAAATTCCTGATAATTGGCGTTAGACCACCGCAATAACCGATTAGTGCTATTATACACGGCTAATCCGACTTCAGCTTGGTTAATTACAGTATTATAAAAGTCCCGTTCGGTTTGATACGATTGCCAATTTTCCTCCCGTTCCTGCTGTTGCCTGGTAAGATCGAAGTTCAAAACCATCCAGGAAGTCAGTTTCCCATCAAAGTCCCGGACCGGTTGGGCCCTGCTGGAGATTACCCGCTTCGCGCCATTACGGCAGCGAATCTGATATTGCATACAAAAGCTCGAATCCTGCCGACAATAATCCCGCCATTTATTGGCCAATGAGTCCCGTTCTTCCTCCGGCAGCAAATCCAGCCAACCGAAATCTTTGGCTTCATCCCAAGTAAGGCCGGTATTTTCCAAAAAAGCCGCGCTGACATCAAATAAGGAACCGTCTCTCGTAAATTCAGCGATTCCAAAAGGCAGCCATTCGTTCACCGCCTGCAAAATTTTTGCCAATCCCGCTTTATCCGACGAATCATGACTCGCCGGCGCAGTCTGTAAAAGTTGCGCCGGCGGCAACGGCCCCGCTTTTTTAAAAAGTAGCGCCCACCCATCAAAGATTTCCCTGCTGAATAAGGGATTAACTGTTGCTTGCCAAATTGTGGCCGGTTTCCGGTCGCCGGGCAGTTGAAGATTGGCTTTGGACACAACCGGTTGTTTGTTTAAACGGCTTTTTTGCAGCAAATAGGCCAACTGCTTATTAAGGCTGGGGAACAAAGTCAAACCGGAATTGCCGATTACTTTGACCGCAGCCAACCCTGTCTCGCGAGTAAAAGACCGGTTTACCATCCGGAGAGTATAATCGGTAGCCAGTAAGATAACCACATCCGGTGAATTATCCAATAGCAGTGTTAA
>JASFQO010000257.1:0-4723 GCA_050115405.1 Bacillota bacterium | reverse complement strand
GTGATAATTACAAAAGCTACCGGGTCAATTCTATGGACCAGCTCTTTCAATTTCATCTCCTCCGCGCGGGAAATCACTACCAAGATCACTTCTTTGCGTTTGGAGGAATATATCCCTCTTCCGGTTAGACCGGTTGCGCCCCGGTTGATCTCGTTCATAATTTTCAGCCCAATTACTTCCGCTTGGTCCGAAATAATAAAAGCGGCTTTGGCATAATCCAAACCTTCCAAAACCGAATCCAAAAACTTGCTGGTCACATAAATCGTAATAATAGCATATAAAGCCAGTTCGGTACTTCGAAAATTCAAACCGGCCAGGACCACCACAAAACCGTCAAACAAAAGCAAAGCATGCCCGATTGAAATTCCGGTAAACCGGTTTAACAATTGCGCCGCCAAATCGGTGCCTCCGGTAGTACCGCGGAAGCGAAAACAAATCCCTATTCCCACTCCAGCAATCACCCCGCCGTATAAAGCCGCCAGCAAGGGATTACGCGTCAAAGGCGGTAACCGGACAACCGTATCCCAAAAAGAGGTCATGACCGAGATCAAAACCGTGCCAAATAAGGTCTTACCCCCATAGTGCGGCCCAAAAACCCAGACATTGAATAAAAACAACGGGATATTCAGGACCAACATGAAGAACGCCACCGGTATTCCCCATCGGTGATAGGCGATGACTCCCAAACCGCTGACCCCGCCCGCTGCAATCTTGTTGGGAATCAGCAGCCAGACCAGGGCCAAAGCGGTAATGCACACTCCTACTGCGATTCCCAGGTAATCCCCAAGTTCCCGGGCGACCTGTCGCCAAGTTAACCGTTTCCCCACTTTTACCACCTTTTAAAGCAAAAACCGCCGCCAAAACCGGATTAAATCAACCATACCCGCTATTTTTCGCGGCTGTTGGACCATCCGGAACAACCATTCCCAACCGTGCTCCCGATACCAGAACGGCGCTTCCCTTCTTTTGCCGGCCAGCACCTCCAATGCGCCCCCCACTCCAATTCCGACTGTTCCGGCCAAGCGCGGCAGCATTTGCGCTAAAAACAATTCTTGTTGCGGCGAACCCAAACCCACTAGTAAAAGTTGCGGTTGGCACTCCGATAATTCCTGCTCGACCTGGCTGCGGCTCAGCCGCGCCTCATAACCGTCACAAATTCGCCCGAGCTTAAGACCGGGCCACCGGCGCCGGATTACTTCCGGTAAACAGTCAACCGTCTTCAAGCCGCCGCCATAGCAAAAAACGGTCATTCCCCGAGTGGCGCAAAAGACCAACAAGTCTTTGACCAAATCAATTCCTGCTACCCGTACCGGCGCCGGATGACCGTTTTTTCGTAACGCCAGTTCCACTCCATAACCGTCAACCGCCACCAAGTCGGCCTGACGGATCACTGCTTGCAAAGCCGGCAGGGCCAAAGCCAACATTACCATACGGGCATTTAAAGTCACCACCATCCGGCTTTGTCCCGGACAGACCAACCAATCGGTTATCCTCCGGACCAGGACCGGGCGACTAAAAAAACAATCAACCGGTAAATCTCCTAAATAGCGCCGCTGCAACATCACTGTTTACTTAGGGTGAAAATTACCGTCAGGTAATTTACACTCAAGAGTTTGGGACTGGCATAACGAGTCATGAACGTTAGGGTGAAAATTGTCTTCAGACAATTTACACTCATAGTCTTGTGCCCGGCGCGGTCGAGGCAGGGACGTTTGAATGAACTGTTTTAACAGCGCCTGATTTTCCAGCGCCCGGACCCGCCAAAAATCCATCTGGGAAAGCCAATTTAACTGTTTTTCCAAAGGTTGATGGAGAAAACAAAGAATCTTATTCCCGAGCGATATCGCTTCGGTATCCTCAGTTAACACTTGAAAAGGAATGCCCCATTGGAGACAAAAACCGTCGATTTTCGGGTCGATTGCCAGTCCGTAACAGGGCACCCCCTGAATCACGGCCGCCACCAGCCCATGCAGCCGGGTGCTTAACACCAGATCAAAACCGCCAATCGCCGCTTGCAACCCTTCCCAGGAAGTAATCCGGTCCAACATTTCCAAGTCATGAAGAGCCGCCAGGCGCTGATTCAATTCCCAATCTTTCCGGTCCAAAGTCAGCAAATAAAGCTCCACATTGGTATCCCAACCGAGATAAATGATGAACTCCCGCCAAAAACTTTTTTTCACTATCGCAGTAGCTTGAAAAATTAACCCGATTTTATACCGTTTTTGGCTGCGCGCCCGCTTCCAATAACCGGTAACCAATTGTTTGGCGACTTGATTCTTGACCAATAACGGTTCGGCTGTAAAATAAAGCTCCGGTATTTTGACATTTAAATCGGCCAACGCAATAATTGAAACCCGATCGCGTACCGTGATCAGGTCGATTTTAGCCAACGCCAGTCTAGCCAGGTATTTTCCCAGTTTGGAGCGTAACGGCCCAATTCCTTGTCCATAGAGAAAAACTTTGGTTTTAAAATGTTTCGCCCATAGCACTAAAAATGAATAATAGCCCAAACTGCGCAAACTGGTGCAATCCTGAAACAAGGCCCCGCCGCCTCCGATCAAAAAATCGGCGGTTTGTAAAACATGACAGATTGCCTGGAAATCGTATTTGCCAACCGTAGCGACGTCAAATTCACCGGCGGTAATTGCCGGAGCGGCCGAAATCACTGTCAGATAGATTCCCGGGTCAATCTCCCGTAGCAGATTAATCAGTTCCGATAAATTGGTTTCGTCGCCAATATTACCTTGACCAAAATAGCCAAAAATCACCGCTTGAATCATCAAACTACTGCTCCTTGTGGCGCAGCGCCAGTAACATTCCCACCAGCAAACTGCAATAATCCCTGCAAAACCGGCTTACTTGCCAACTCTCCACCAAACCGCCGCCGACCAGGCAGCATATTCCCAAACAAATTGCGCGCCGGGACGGATCCGCCGAGACGTCCCGCCATATTCTGACTATTGCGGTCCCGCCCCAAACAATCCCCAGCAATAAATTTGCCAGGCCGAATTCCACCCATAATTGCAGATAAAACGAGTGGGCATGCCAACTAAAAGTATTCCCCACTTGAGCTTGCAAATAAACCTGGCGAAAATTACCCGGACCCACTCCCCATAACCAATTGGACTTTAAAATCCGGCTCACGCCCTTCCAGATCCGCAACCGATAAGCAACCGAACTATCCTGCCCGGCCACTACACTGAAAAACCGGCTCTGAAAGCCTTCCAGCGTGAAGAGGATCATGATGACCGCCATAAAAAGCAACCGGGATTTAAGGCCTTTTCCCCGTTCGAACCCCCAGCCCAACAGGAGCAACGCCAACAGCCAGCCCCAACGCGAATAGGTGAAATAAAGCGAGATCAAAGCCAGGATCATGATGATCCGGTATAAAAGCCGCGCCCATTTTGGCAAGTCCGCCTCGGCAAAACCAAGGATTAACCCAATGACACTCACCAAATACAGCGCATAGATATTCGGATTGCCAAAAACCGTATAACTACGGACGGCGATGCGGACGGTCTGCTCCGCCGACAACCAGCCCGGCGGAGTCGGCGCTCCGCGCCGCTGTTGTTCCAGCCCAATCACCATCCACAGTAAACTACTAAGGATTAACCAATGCAATACCCGGCGGCTGAAACGGGGTGTAAAACCGCGTCCCACCAGCCAGGCGAAGAGTAGCGCCGCTTCATATTGCGCCAAAGCGCCGGCGGTGTGCCGGCCGCCTCCGGCGCAAAACGCCCCCCATGCCAAAATTATACCGGCAACCGGCAACCCCCAATCCGGTCGACCGGCACAATTCGGGGCGCGGTACCAATATAACAAGCATAATAGTACATATAACAAGAAGGGTTCGCCCTGCCAAACCGGCTGTAAAACCAAATAGAGCAGGATTACCCCTTCAATGCTTCGGACTTGCCAGGAATCCGGCGGCAACCGCCGCCAACCGGTTTTAACCCGGATTTTTTCCCACCATAAAATCCACCAAATGGCTAAGCGCCGGAAAGAATTGGCGACCCGGCTCTGCCGCAACCACTCGGTCCCCGTCTCGAATAAAGCCAGCAATTTCAGTCCCAAGGTCCGTCCCCGTCCCCCACAAAAAGCCGGACCCGCCCCGGCCAATGTCATTAAGCTGCGCTTACAAAAAATTTTTTAAATTTGAGGAGGTAAGGGGATTTGCCGGATTGGCTGATGCGCCGTGAAAAGCCGCACATTGCGTTGTCACTCGGTCAAATGACATTGCCCGCCCCGGCGGAAGCGCAGAGGCGTCCGCCGTTCAAATCAGGTCGCGCCATTATTTAGTGGTACTCGCGCGCCGGACTTTGATAGCGATGATTTCCCCCTGAAGCGCGGTATAAAAGGTATGTGTCCGCAAGCGTTCCCCAATCCGGACCGCCAACCCGCCTAAAAAAATACCACCCCGGGCCACCCCGGTAATAATCCGACCGCTCCGCCGCAATTGCAAATGCAGATCATAGTTTCCCGTTTTCAAACCGGGAGTCGAGTTTCCCTTCACGTTTCCTGCCAACCCGGCCGGCAACGCTTGTTTGCTACAAATCTTTCCCAGGTAGCTTTCCGTCCGGTCGCAAAAAAGATCCTGGCCCACGGCGATGCTTTGACTCACGTAAGCCGGGACATTACGGCTCACAAAACCGACGGTAACCTCTACCGATCGGACTTGCCGCGTGGAGGGCAGATAAACGACAAAGAGGCGCCATATGGCCAC
>JASFQO010000256.1:0-4726 GCA_050115405.1 Bacillota bacterium | reverse complement strand
CGCTCCCGGGAAAAAATATACCAACAATGACCTGAAGCGGAAGTTGGCGGCCAAGCAAACTTTGTATCATCCTTTTGCCTTGATCAGCCAATATGCGGAAATCGCCAGCTTTAGCAGAAATGAAATCAGTCGGGCCGATTTTAACCAATCGCTGGCTGTTTTTGAAAAATATTTTCTCTAATCCGTGCTTGCTATCTTTAAGTTTGCAAACACAACATGTGGAGTGGAAATTACCTGACGCCAATTTTCATCCTACGCAGCCGAGGTCTTTTATGAAGCAGAGTCAAAAACGCGCAGTTGATTTGGTACCGTTATGGGGGACGCTGGGTCTAATCTTAGTGGCGCTCTATTTTATCCTGAGTAATTTTACCGCGCCTTCCGGACGCGAACGGTTATCGAGTTCGGCTTATGCCTTGTTTTATAAATTATATCCCAAACTGGGATATCGTTTTAAAACCCAATATTTTAAGCCCCAATATCGGTTGAATTTGCCCCAACCGCGGCAGGATTTGTTGATCTGTTTTGACTATGACGGCGACGCCCGCAAGTGGCGGACTATCCGCCGCCAATGGGTTGACCGGGGTGGAGTCTTGTTTATTGCCGGACTCAATACTAAAAAGGATCCCTTTAGTTCCCGCCGTTTAAAATGGGGTTCGATACAATTGGCGCGGGTGGTCAAAGGCGAACATGCCGCTTCCGGATTGGGAGGGGTCCGGCTCAATCTGGAAGGAAAATTTTTGAAATATTTTACCGGCCGGTCAGGCAAGGTTGGCGAAAAAATCATTTTAGCCGCAGACCGGGGTCCGCTTGTTTACCAAATGACGAGCGGCGCCGGGACGGTGCTGGTATTGGCGGATAGCGGCCTGCTCAAAAACAATTGTTTGCGCGGCGACGATGTGGCGATTTTCGTGAATGAACTCTTAAAACCCTACTTCAAGCACAGAATCTATCTGATCGATACCAATGTGGCGCCGGGCCGCCGGGCAACCCCCATTTTAGTTTTTTTATTTCAAAACCAATTACGCTATTTTTCCTGGCAATTGCTCTGGATCGGCTTTTTGTTCCTGGTTTTTCAGGGGAAAAGATTTGGCGAGCCCCAATTGGTGGCGCCGTATGCCCGGCGGACTTTGAGCGAGCATTTTAAAGCCGTCGGCAACTGGTATCAAAAAACGCAGGCGCTGGCTATAGTAGAGGGGATCAATTGTGATTATTTTCAATATATGGTCCAAAAACTAACCGGCTTATCATTAAAACTTCCGCTGCGGGAGGGGAGTCTCGCTAAAATCGGGGCTTATCTGACGACGGTTGACGCCGATTTAAGCGCGGACCAGGTAACCATGGCTTTATCCAAAGAAACGTCGCTTACTTTCAGTCGCCTGCAAAAGAAAGCGCAACTGCAAGAGCGGATTATCAAAATGCTACGAAAGACCGGAACGAAGGAGTGATCAAAAGCTTTGAAGGAATATACAATTTCCGAAATTACGCAGGTATTACAAGCCTTGCGCCAGGAATTGGGGAAGGCGGTTAAAGGACAAAGCGAGTTGCTTGATCAGGTGCTCATCGCTTTGTTGAGTGAAGGTCATGTCTTAATCGAAGGCATCCCGGGACTGGGAAAGACTTTGCTGGTCAAGGCTTTGGCCGCCGTTACCGGGGCGAAGTTCAAACGAATTCAGTTTACCCCGGATCTGATGCCGTCGGATATTATCGGGACGACCGTGTTTAATAGCGAAACTTCGCAATTTCAAATCAAGATTGGTCCGGTTTTCACCAATCTTTTACTGGCGGACGAAATTAACCGGGCGCCGGCCAAAACCCAGTCCGCTTTATTACAAGCCATGCAGGAACGGATGGTGAATATCGATGGGGAAAACTATAGCCTGGGTGATTTTTTTATCTGTCTCGCCACTCAAAACCCCATTGAAATGGAGGGGACTTATCCGCTGCCTGAAGCGCAATTGGACCGGTTTTTAATGAAAATCTTAGTCACTTATCCAACCTTTGAGGAGGAGCGGGAGATTTTAAAAGCTTATCGCGCCGGGTTTTCGGCCGATCATCTTCAAACCGCCGCTTTGCGACAAATTATCACTCTTGAGGAGTTGCTGGACATTAAAGCCTTTGTCAAGACCATCACGGTCGAGGACGCGATTATCGATTATATTACGCGCCTGATCACGGCGACCCGGCGCTTTCCCGGGGTCGAAGTCGGCGCTTCGCCCCGGGGCGGGATTGCCTTATTTCAAACCGCGCGGATCAAGGCTTTATTCAATGGCCGCGATTTTGTCACGCCGGATGATGTCAAGGAGATGTTGCTGCCGGTGTTGCGGCACCGGATTATTGTGGAGCCGGAAGCGGAAATTGAAGGAGAGCAAGCCGATGATTTTTTGATCCGGATTGGCGAACAGGTTGAGGTGCCGCGATGATTCCGGTGCCGGGCGGCCGTTTGATTGCATTGTTCGGGATTCCGTTGATTTTCTATGGCGCCAGTTTTTGGTGGGCGCCATTATTGCCGCTGGCTAATTGCTGCAACATGTTATTACTTGTGTTGGCGGGTTGGGACCTTTTAATAACCGTCCCCAATTTGCGTTACGCGCTAAAGGTCGAAAAACCGCCTTTGTTCTCAATCGGCCGGAATAATCCGTTGCGAGTCAAGTTAACCAACTTGAGCCGGATGAATCAAGTCCTGCGGGTGCGCCTGGGTTTGCCGAATTGGGTGGTGGATCACACTCCCACAGATTTACTGACCATCAACGGGTTGACCGAAAAGCTGCTGACCCTTACTTTACGCCCTACCCGGCGCGGCAGTTTTCGGGTTGACTATGCGTATCTACGGGTGGCTTCACGCTACAAATGGTTCGTTTGCGACCAAAAGTACCGGATTGATCTGACCATCGAGGTCTATCCGGATATCAAACTGTTAAACCATTATCTGAAACTTACTAAAAATAACCGCGATTATAAGCTGGGGATCAATCGGACCCGCTGGATGGGTACTGGTACCGAGTTGGAGTCATTGCGGGATTATCAAAAAGATGATGATTCCAAGACGATTGACTGGAAGGCGAGTACCCGGTTAAACCGGCCGATTTCCAAAGTATTTCAGATGGAATCCAACAATCAGGTGATGATTGCCGTGGATTGCGGTCGGCTAATGACCGCCGAGCAGCACGGGTTGAGTACTCTCGACCATGCGGTAAATTCCGTGTTGATCTTAGCCCACATCGCTTTTAACGCCGGCGACACGGTCGGTATTGTCGCCTTTTCCGACCATATCCGTGGCGCCTTGACGCAACTTAAGGGGCGCGACAGCATCAAAAAAATCACCCATTTCCTCACCCGGCTTCAACCGGAATTGGTGGAGTCCAATTATGAGTTAGTCTTTGATTATTTGGAGCAAAGCCAAAAGAAACGGTCGCTTTGCATCATTTTAACCGATATGATTGACGATATTAATTATGAGCTTTTTAAAACCCGGATTGCCGGGTTGTCCCGCAAGCATCTGGTGCTGTTAATTTTACTGCAGGATAGTTTGTTGGCGGCCCACGCCAAACGGGTAGATTATCATCCGGACGATTTGTATGCCATAACCGCCAGCCGAGAGATGATGCTCCACCGCAACCAGGCGATTGCCAAGCTGAAGCACTATAAGGTGAATGTCCTTGATGTCCTGCCGCAGGAATTGACCGGCCCATTGGTTAACAAATATTTGGAACTTAAGACTAAAAATCGGTTGTGATAGGGGAACCGTATCATTTGATACAATCACCTGATAATATCGGGCTTCATCTTAAGAATATTTTCAAGGAAGAAGAGTTAAGGCCGGATTCAGTTACCGAGGAATTCTCGGTAACTGCCGTAGACGGCAAGAATTATCGCGTAAAGCATTATAATCTTGACGCAATTATCGCTGTTGGCGTCTGTTAGTGTCAAAGTAATAAGGAGTGGGTCCCATGAAATTTTGCATTGCGTTATTAACTGATTACCGGATTCACAATTTTGCCCGAAAATTGGCGTTGCAGCTTGACCGGGATTACGGCGCCGGGATGGACGCCGCGTTGTTGCCGCAGCATGTTACGCTGGCCCCGGTTTTTAAAGCCGACAATTTAGCTGTGGTTGAGACTTATTTTGACCAATTGGCGGCTGACTTGACACCGGTTGAGCTGCATTTTTCCCGGTTGGAACTGAAACTTACCGATTGCAGTCCTTCCGGGGTTATTTGGTTGCAAGTGGACGAAACTCCGCTTTTGTCCCAACTAAAGCAGCGTTTGTCCCGGGATATGGCACAGCGGCAGTGGCAACCCGATATTTTGTGCGGCGCGGAATTTGAGTTTCACTCCACCGTGACGCTGGGGAAATTAACCGCTTCGCGATACCGGGAGATCTTTGCCGCGCTGCCGGACAAAAAGCTTGATCTGGATTGCGTCGCTAAAGAGTTGGCCTTGTTTTGCCCGGTCCAAACCACGGATCATTGTCAAAATTACTTTACTTATAAGATACTACCTTTCAGGTAACGTCGGGCAAACTTGGCAGATGTGCGGGGTATGCTAATTCTTCGTCATTTTGACTATGTAGACGATGACTTCCTCCGGCGTGGGATGTTCTCCTTTACGCGTTACGGACTTCCAAAATTCCTGTGCCTTTGGGTCGGTGCTTTTTAATGCTACGGCTATGGCAAGTTCAATTTTATCATTCAATTGAACATTATAATGAAATATGGGTGGTAAAAAGA